>JBBIUO010000141.1:0-9694 GCA_037440205.1 Chloroflexota bacterium | reverse complement strand
ATCAGCACCCCGATTATGGAAAGGGGGGCAGTCAACGCAATGGAACGTTTGCCCAAAAGGATTGCCGAGATCACCAAAATGACCGGCAAGCCCACCATTGCCGTATTTTTTAGGCCGTTCGTATTGAGAGATATGATCGTAACGGCTGTGACCAGTGAAAAGGGAATCACCACCTTTGCCATGCGGACGTTTCCCCGAAGGACAAGCCCCAGGGAGACGAGTTCGAGGATAAGCGTGGCAGAGAGCGTGATGAATGCAGGCGGATTTCGGGCTCCTTCGCCCGCCAGTCCCGTGACCAGAGGCAGGATGGCTATATTGACCAGGACCACAAAGATGACGATATTGCGCGTCAGCCTGATGAATGAGGGGTCGTTGTCTTCTTCGTCTCTAAAATAACCGAATAATTTTGAAAACATTTCGTTCTCCTGGCCTTTATCTTTGTTCCGGCTTTTCCGGGAAGATTTGAATGGCTATATCTGTGTAGGGAAGCGTGTTGCCCAGTTCCTGAATGGAGGTTTGCAGGATGTTCTCGATGTTGACCAAACCGCCGATTTTAGCGGTGATCTGTCCTATGGCGCGTTCCTTGGCGGCCCGTTTTTGCGCTTCCTGCAACAGCCGTGCATTTTCCAGGGCAAGCGCAGTGCGTTCTGCGGCGGCCTGCGCCATGGCAAGTTCGTCGTCGGTCCAGGTGCGGTTTGGATCGGTTGCGCTGAGTCGGAGTGTCCCGATGCGTGTGCCTCTCAGGGTGAGGGGAATGTCAAGGCTGTTTGCGGTCCGTCTGTCTGAGCGTTTGATGTCCCTTGCGTCTATGCCGTCGAATAGATAGCCACTCACCGGCTGGCCTGCAAAGAAACGGCTCCATTGTTGTTCGCCCATTTGCATGGAGGCCGCCTCCGCCTGTCCGAGAGCCTCACGGCTTTGCTGGTAGGATCGCGCGTTTTGGATGGCAATGCTTACCTGATCGGCGAGCGTGGAAAGGATGCTGACATCCTCCTGCGAAAAGGCGTTTGTTTCCCTGCTTTGCACGTCCAGGGCGCCGATGATTTCCGAGCCGATACGAAGAGGAAGCGCGATTTCCGAGTGTGTATCTGGAAGGTCGGGATTGTTGAAGAACGCCGCATCCAGCCCCACGTCCAGTGCGACGCGAGGTTGACCGGAATTCGTCACGAATCCGACGATGCCGGTCCCGCCAACGAGCAGGCGGTGCTGGCGGGCAAGCATCCTTTTTCCGCCTTCACTGTTTGCGGCAGTGAGGATCGCGTATTCCCTGTGGGCATCGAGAAGGAAAATACCCACGTGGTAAAAACCGAATTGTTCCGAGATCGTATCTGCGATTTGCGGCAACAGGGTATCCAATGTCTGTGCCGAGCTGATCGTACGCGCTACGCGGGCAATGGCTTCAAATTGACCTGCGCGGCGGTTGATGCTTTTGTTTGCGCTTTCCAATTCCTGCGTACGGTCGGCGATGCTCTTTTCAAGACCCGAAAGGGTATCGTTCAATTTTTCCGCCATGCTGTTGAATGCGTTCGCAAGGATGCCTGTTTCATCCTGCGTTTTAACATCGGCGCGGGCGGAAAAATCACCCTTTGCAATGGTCTCCGCCGTCTGTGTAAGGCGGACAAGCGGCCGGGTGATCAATTGTCCGATCCATAAGCTTACAATGATGGCGCTGACCAGCAGCACCAGTAATATGATGATGATCCCCTGTACTGCGGATCGTATGTTGTTCGTGATCTCATCTCTTGAGGAGGTCAACTCACCCGTAAACTCGGCCTCCGGCGCAACGATGCCAAGACGATAATTGGGGGTTGTGACCGGCGCGAAAATGAAGAACGAATTGGTGTTATCAACTTCGATCGTTGCGGCGCCGTTCTCGCCGTTGATCATCCGGGCCGTGGCCTCCTGAAGGTCGAACGCTCCTTTGGCAAGGATGGACACTTCCCGCGTTGCGTTCGCGGTTACATCTTCAGGCGAAAGCCTGTATAACAGATAACCCTGCGAAGGCATGACGAGGATGTGACCGGCCTGGTCGACAAGGAAGGCATAGCCTGTGTTTCCCACTTTGACATTTGCAATGGTGTGGGCGATGTCTTCAAGTTTCAGGTCGAGCCCCATGATGCCCAGAAAGACATCGTTTGAGTAGACCGGGATGGAAAGGGTCGTGATCAGCCCATTGCCCGCCGGGTCGAGGTAGGCGTCTGTCCATCGCGGTTCGCGCGACGGATTGTTTTCGGGGGCGGCGATTGTGTAAAATATTTCCTTCCTGGGGTCGAAATCCGGCGGCACGTTCTGGGCGAGGTTGATATTTGGGTAATAGGTGGTTATACCTGCCTTGCTGATGTAATAAACAGCAGCCGCATCTGGATGCGATTTGAGGAAATTTGGGACGAAAAAATCCAGGTAGGCGCTGGTGTTCAACTCGGCAAAAGCGGCTTCATCCACCAGGATACCCGACGGAATGAAAATTGACGCAATGTCTGTGGACGGACTGCCATACTGTCCGCCCGGGAGTTGAATCAACCGGCTTTCGGCGTTCCAATACGAGCCTTCGGCAAAGAGAAGATTCTGCTGTTCCAGACTTGCGCGGTAGTCGGCAAGGATGACAAGGTCGTTCAATATCCCGGCAAAAAAGAAATCGGCCTGATCTGCATGGCTCCGGGCGATCCCCTTGAGTTGGTTTTGAATATCGTTTGTGGACGCCTCCTCATACCTGTCCGTAAGGATGTTAATGAGGATCGAGGTTCGGTTCACTGCAAATGAGGTGAGCGCCGCAACAATAACACCGCCCGTGACAAGAATGCTGACGGTGATTTTAATGCGCAGACTGAAACGATTGAAATAGCGGATGGTAAACGCAGAGAAAAACACCACGAGGCCGATGACGATGAAGACGGTGTTTCTTTCGAGCCCGGTCACCCGGACTCTTTCTCCTCCAAGAACAAGATAATCAAGAACGATAATCAATGAACCAAACGTCAACCCGGCGATCAGCCCCGGTACCGCGTAACGGGGGGGCATTGTCAGGCCGGTAATTGATACGGAAAGAATAAATACGGACAGGGCGAGCGTGACCCCAAGACCTCGAATAAAGAAGGGGATTACGGTAAAGGCGGCGAGCAGACCCGCTATGGTAATTGCCATTGCCAGGGTAGACCGGTTGCGGGAAACGAGATACAGGGCAACGATCACTCCAAGACTGGAAACGAACAGGATCGCGGCAACGGTCAATACCTGCCATGTTCCGGTCGACAAACCGTAATAGATGAAAATTCCAACGCCCGGGATGGCCGCAATGAGGAGCATAATGCAGATGCTGTAGGCATTACGCAAAAGGATGCTGTCAACATTTTCGATTTTGGATGGAACCGTTGGTCTTGTACCGTTATTCATTTTCGTTTCCAATCTCAACCGATATCTGGGCGCCGCCAATCCGGCTTCCCAGCTCCCGAACAGCAGTTTTCAAAATGGTTTCGATTTCGGTTCCTGCGCCGATGCGGGCGGATATCTGCCCGATGACACGTTCCTTTTCAGCCGCCTGTCGGCTCTCTGCCAGCAGACGGGCATTGTCAATGGATAAGGCGGCGCGTTCGATGATCGCGTTGATGATGTCCATTTCGTCTGCGCTCCATTCGCGGCCCTCATCTGCCTTGATGTTCAACAGTCCCACCGTCTCTCCGCGTAATTTCATGGGGATGGTTAAGGACGCGGTACGGCCGTTGCCCCCGTTCTGCCGGGGCAAATTCCCAGATTGTGCCGCTCCCTGCGATTCACTGTGTGATTCCAACGGCTCAAACAGCAGGTTTGACTTCAGGCCCTGCTTGCGAATTCCAGAAATCTGTTGCGAATGGGTAAATTTGACCCAGCCCGTTTGTATGTTTCGCCGGTACAACAAGTCAGATTCAAGGAGTGCCTTTTGGGTTTCTTCGTAGAGACGGGCATTTGCGATGGCGATGGAGACCTGGTCGGCCAGCGTGGTGAGGATTTGTATATCATCCTGGTTGAATGCGTTGGACTCCGTGCTTTGAACATCCAGAATGCCGATGAGTTGCTGTTGTCCGCCTCGAAAGAGGGGGAGGGCGATTTCGGATCGTGTTTCGGGGAGGTCGGGATTGTTGAAGAAGATGGCATCTGTCCCGGTGTCCAGGGCGATGCGGGGTTTACCGGTTCCTGCCACGTTACCGACGATGCCGGTCTGCCCCACGCGCAGTTTGTGACCCCGGTCAATCATCCTTTGGCCGCCTTCGCTGTTCGTGGCTGAAAGCACTGCGTATTCGTTGTTTGCATCCAGGAGAAAGATGCCGACATGATAGAAACCAAACTGCTGGCTGATCATTTGCGTGATTTGCGGAAGGAGGTCCTGCAAATTCTGCATGGAGATGATCGCGCGGGTGACTTGCGCTATCGCCTGGAACATTTGGGCGCGATGTTCATTGATACGATTGGCGCGGTCGAGTTCGATTGTGCGCGCCCGGATCAGTTCTTCGAGTCCGGCGCTGATTTTCTGCAACTCTTCATTTCGTTCGACCACTTCTTTTTCGCTGATGCGGGCGCGCCGCGCGCTTTCGCTCAACAGATTGATGAGCGCCCTTTGCACAAAAGTAATTGCCAGAACGACAATGGATATCGCAACGGGCGATATGGACAATGTCAACGAGCTGGTCGGCGACACAATGATCCCCTGCACTTCCGCGATCCCGATCGCGAACACGGCCAGGATGATCAGGAAGGCAAACAGGAAGGTACCCCTCTGCCCGAGGGTGAGTCCGGCCAGGCTCAGCACCAGCCCATACGCAAGAAGATTGATATCGTGGAGACCATATCCGGGTGGGAACGCAATGATGTAGGTAATCACGACAAATAACGAAGTTGGGAGGAGAATCTGGGCCGGTGCGAGAATGCCGCGTGACAGGAAAATAAAACAGGCCGCTAAAACCACCAGCAGAGACCCGATGGGAACGAAATATTGCCATCCGAAGCCGCCCAGTATCGAGGCGCCCAGCGCGGCCAGCGTTGAAATGATTGAGATGAGCAAGAGCACCTGCAGTAAGCGGCCGCTTGAAACGATTTCGTTCTGACTGGAAAATTGTGTTGATTTCATGGACTCACCGTTAATTTTCGGCCTCCGGCTCGTTATCGGATTGGAATTGCAGGATGATCTCCGATCCCCCGGCCACCCGCGACAATTCATCCACCGTTGCCTGGAGTATGTTCTCCATGCTTAAGGCGGCGCCGATGCGGGAGGTTGCCTCGAAAATGGCGCGTTCTTTTGCCGCGCGGCGCTGGCTTTCCTCGAGCAGGCGCGCATTTTCAAGGGTAAGCGCGGCGCGGTTTGCGGCGGCCTGGGCAATGGCAATATCTTCCTCCGTCCAGACATGATTCGTGTCATCCTGTTCCAGCCCGATCACTCCAATGATCTGGTTGAGCACCATCAATGGAACCATTAAAACATTTTTCGTTTCCTCGTTCCCGGTGTCCTGTTTGTAGACGATCGGGTTCCCGCTATCCAATTGCGCCAGCACATCGGCCGGAAGGTCCTGCGGTACTGCCCTGATCTGCAAACCGTCGTACTCATAGGCGGATTGCATCTGTTGGTCAATGACGGCCTTCCAGGTGCCGCGGATCTGTGAGCGGTTTGCGCTGGTCAGGGCGGTCAGGCTTTGTTCGATTCGTTGAGATAGTTCCGCGTTTTCGATGGCCGCGGCCAGTTGATCTGCCAGGATTTGGAAGGTCTGGATATCGCGCTCATCGAACGCAGTGGGAACATCGGCTTGAATATCTAGTGCGCCGACGGTGACGTTGTGGCTTCGCAGGGGAAGTACGATTTCCGAACGTGTGTTTGGCAACAGCGGATTCTCGAAGTGAACGGCATCCTTGCCCACATCCAGGGCAAAATAAGCCTGGCCTGTGCTGGCGACGTTGCCGACCAGTCCCTGCCCAACTCTCAGTTTGTATTTTCTCTCCAAAAGTTGTTCTGCGGCGACGCTGCTTGCCGCGCGCAATATGGCATACTCGCCGCGCTCATCCACAAGGAAAATACCCACGTGATAGAAATTGAATTTCTCGCGGACCAGGTCCGTTGAGACATTGAGCAGTGTATCCATGTCGCGGATGATGGCGATCTCGCGCGCAACATCGGCGATGGTTTCCAATTCGAGGTTTCTTTTTTGGATATCGGCGGTACGCTCGAAGATACGCTCCTCCAGCCCGGCGAGGGTGGATTGCAACTGGTCGGTCATCGAATTAAAGGCAGATGCGAGTGATCCGATCTCATCGGATGTGGCAACCTCGGCGCGCGCGCCCAGGTCTCCCTGCGATATGGCATCTGCAACTTTGGTAAGGGCAACGATTGGTTCAGTAAGGCTTCTGGCGACCACGGTTGTGATGATTGCTATTAGAACCAGGGTGCCTATGACCAGAATGGTGTTTGCGCGTGTCTGGTTTTGAACATCGGCAAGAAAAACCGAGGTCGGCTGGCTGTAGGCCACAACCCATGGACGGGTTTCCATGAACGCCACAGCGACGGTGTCGTCTCCCGGGATGTTCGGGGTGATATCAACCCGGAAGAATGGCTGTGCTGAGGCGTTGTCCAGCGCGTCTTCAAAGTCGCGGAAGTCGGTGGTTTGCTCTTCGAGCGGGATATCCAAAAAACGTTTTGTTTCGATGGCAAGCAGGTAGTCAACCGGGCTGAGAGGGGCAACAGAAGTTTGGATCAGGCCCGGATTGCGGCTGTCTGCCAGGCGGATGTACGACTGGTCCAAAAGCAAAACCAGCGCGTTCGATGACGTTATGGCGCTATGCACCACAATGGATTGGAGGACGTTCGAGTCGTATTTGACCCGCAGGATGCCAACATACTCACCATTTGCTCCGAGCACCCGGTTCGCAAAGGTGATGGTGGTCTCTTTATTGTCGTCGTAAATGACTTCGGTCAGGACGGGTTTGGTGCTGAAACGCATTTGGGGGAAGTAGGCCTCATCCGCTTCGTTGACGGGGGTGTCGTGTTTCGCCGTATCGAGCAGGATGTTCCCATCAACATCCACCAGCGCGTAGGAAAGAATATTGGCCGGGTCCTTTGTATTTAATTTGTTCAGGAGGTCTTCGGCCCGTGCCTGCTCCGGACTTCCGTCGCGTTTTGCCGGCGGCAGGGACAGATATGTGGTGAAATCGGAAATTTGCGATTCGATGCTGATCGCATCCAGGGTTGTTTTGATGAAGGTATCCAGACTGTTTGCGGTTTGTTCGGCGCTGGTTCTCAGGGAGGCCTCGGCGCTGTTCGTCAGCGCCCGTTGAGTCTGGAGCGTATCGCGCACGGCGATGACGATCAACGGGACGAGGCCGATCAACAGCACAAAGAGCACCAGGCGCGTTTGAAGCGAGGTGGCGCCGATCCTTCCGCCCGGGGTGTTTTGTGTTTGTGCTGGTGTACTCTGACTCATATCAACCTTTATTTGCCGTTTTTCGCTGGCAGGGATCTATTGATTCTCTTCCTTATCATCCATCGGGGCGAGTTGAATGAAGGATCGCGACGTGCCAAGTACCTGCCCGAGTTCCTGGATGGTGGTTTGCAGGATGCGTTTGAAATCTGTGGATGCACCAATCTGTGTGGTGACTTTGGCGATGGTCTCTTCCTGATCTGCGCGGCGGACGGTTTCCTCGAAGAGGCGGGCATTTTCGAGCGCAAGAGCGGCGCGGTCTGAAACAGACTGTACCATGGCCACCTCGTCTTCCGTCCATCTTCTGTTTTTTTCCGTCGCCTGGATGTGGATGATGCCGATCACCTGATCGCGGAATTTAACGGGAACCGCCAACGTGGAGGGAATGTTCCTCGAAGGCTGAACCAGGACAACGGTCTCGCCGGATGCGAGGGCTTTTTCTGTGGCTGGGTCGCTCAGGGGAGGCGCGCTTGCGATGGTTCCATCCGAAAGATAGGAATATCCAATCTGCATCGCCTGTTTTCTTCGCTGTTTGCCGGATTCGATGGCCCTCCGCGGTGAAGCCCTGTATTCACCATGCTCTTCCATGGTGAGAATGTTGTAAATGACGATTGCGATCTGATTGGCAAGCGTACTTAGAAGGTTGGCATCTTCATCCTTGAAAGCGGATGGCAGGGTGCTTTGCACATCCAACACGCCGATGACCCTGGCGCCATACTTCAACGGAATGGCGATTTCCGAGCGCGTTTTGGGGAGGTCGGGGTTGTTGAAGAAAACCGCATCGGTTCCCGTATCCAGCGCGATGCGCGGACGACCCGCCTGGGAGACGTAGCCCACAATGCCGGTCCCGCCGACTTTTAATTGATGGCGGCGTTCCATCATTCGCTGGCCGGCCTGACTGTTTGCGGCGCGCAAGACGGCGAATTCGCGGTTCTTGTCGAGCAGGAAGATGCCGACGTGATAAAAACCAAGTTTTTCGCTGATGGATCGGGCAATGAGGTTGAGCAGTTCCCTGGGGCTTTGATCCACGTTCGAAGATATTTCCTGGGAGATTTCCGAAACGATCTGAAAACGGGTGGTTCGTTCCTGCACCTGCCGATTTGCCTTTTCCAATTCGGCCATGTTCGTTCCGATACGTTGTTCGAGACTCGTTCTTGTTTCTTCGAGTCCGCGGTTTACATCGGCCAGTTCCCTGAGTCTTTCCCTTTCCAGGTTTGCGCGGAAACGCTGGCCGCCAAAAAGGATCATGCCGAGCGCGAAGACGATCAAACCGGTGCGGGTGATGTTATCCGGTGCGTTCGCTATGATGGAGATATGCGAGTAATAAGGCGCGGTAAACGTTGCAAGGGTGGAGAGGGCGGTAAGCCCCAGAAACCCTCTTTGAGAAAGCAACAGGCTCGATACGACAAGCGACACATGCACGATCGAGACGATGGAAGATTCGATGGAACTGGCCGTGCCCTGGTAGATCCGAATAAACCCAACCGCAGTGAAGGCATACGTGAACAGATAAACGCCCGCCCTGTAATATTGCGTCCTGCTTAACACATGGGCGGATACGGCAACAACCGCGAGCAAAACGAACGCCACGAAATTTTGCAGGTCATACAGCATGATGAATACAATAGCCGCGCTTGTCACAAGAGAAAGCGCCGAGAGCAATTGCGCACGGCGAAATTCGCCGGCCTCTTTTACGGATGAATGCGGCGCGATCAACCTTTGCGAGGCCTGCAATGCGCGTTCGATGAAGGGGTTGCCTTCACTGCCAGAAGGCGGTTTGGATACAGACCTGTTCATTCCTTCGCCTTTCTGGTTTGACTTAATGCGCCGCTTCCCGCCTGGACTTCGGCCTGCTTCTGTCCATTAGGCTGATTCAGCAACTGGAAAGTGATCGAGGCATCGCCAAGCGCCTGGCCGAGTTCCTGCACGGTTTCGCGCAGGATGGCTTCCGTGTTCGAGACGGCCCCAAGCCGCGCCGAAATATCCGATACCAGCGCTTCCCGTGCGCCGAGTTGCTGGGAATCCCGATACAGGCGGGCGCTTTCCAGGGCGCCGCTGATCTGGTCTGACAGGGAGATTGCGAGGTTGATCTCTTCCTGCGTCCACGCCTCGGCGATCTCGGCCTTTTTCAAACGGATCGCGCCGATGGTTTGTCCGCGCACTTTCACGGGAATGCTGATCGTAAGGTTGTCGTTTCCAATGATGATGTCGCCTGTTTCAAATGCCTTTGCGATGCTCGGCTCCACAGTTTCGGAATGTGT
>JBBIUO010000140.1:0-9795 GCA_037440205.1 Chloroflexota bacterium | reverse complement strand
AAGGTGCGCTCGGCTTCGCGGGTGTGGCAGTAGGCTTGCAGGTAAATATAATCGGCCAGCCCGATGACTTGACTGGGGGAAATCCAGCGTTCCGAAATTTCGCCGTCCTTGTCCGTGTATTTGATGAACAGGCGTTTGCCGCTGTTGATGGCTTCGCTTAATTCTGTGGGCAGGTACACGCCCTCTTCGGGCCAGGCGGGGGAGTTGTAAATGCCGATGTAATCCTCCAGCAATCTGCCATTCGGTTTGAGCGCTTCCATCATCGCAAAGAAAACATTTTTCGCCGTCAACGCATCCGCTTGCGCGCGCGAGCCTTGCAGATTCCTTGCCACGTGAAAATCGTCCGCGAGATTGTGCAGGCTGTAGGAGGGCAGGTCAAAATATTCGCGCGCCAGCAAAAGGGTATCAATCAAATTTGGATATTCAATGGAACGTCCCAATTTTCGATATTCGTTGTCGAGGAATTGGATGTCGAATTTGGCGTTGTGACACACGACCACCGCGTCTCTTAACGACCCTTCAAGCTGGTCGGTGATTTCCTCGAAACGGGGCGCCGCCGACAGAGTTGACTCGTCCAGGCCGTTGATGTGAGCCGCTGCCGGGGAGAGAGTCCGCTCGGGGTTGAGGAGCAGGTCAAGGGTCGTTTTGATGCGTTTCCCTTCGGTGACGATCACTGCAATCTGGCAGATTCGATCTCCAAACCAGGGAGAAAGCCCGGTGGTTTCGATATCCAAAAAAGCAAAACGCGCATTGGAAAGATCAAGCATGATGATGGTTCCGCCTTGCTGAGAATGCGCCAATCTTACCGCTTTTTTGGGGTTTGAGGAATCCGTAACTTTTTCTTTTATCGAGCGACCAGATGTGTAACAAACTTTAACCGATCATTCAAGTTGACCTCGATCACCTTGCAGGTTTATGTGGCTGTGTCCTGTGCAAAAGACATCCAAAACTTTTTTCACCTTACATAAAAGTGTGTAATGAAATCTATTTTTAAATCTGCTTATCGGCCCTTTCCACGACCTTTCAAAACCTTGAAAGTGGTTGTACTGTTTTTTGCGTTTATGAGTGGAAAATAAAACGCTTCTTGCTGATTTGTAAAGTGGGTTTGCCTGTTTGCAGAAGTGTGGGCTTGGTTAGTACTCAAATCCTAGCCCCATATCCCTTCTTGAAAAGACGGTCGTGTTAATCTTCCTGCGTACAACGCATCGCTTCTGCTGTGTGAATTGAACAGCGGCATCGAGGCGGCGTAAGTTGTATTTTTTACGAGGAGACAAAAATGAAAAAGACAATCAGTCACTTAATGAGCATCGTCATATCGTTGACCCTGATGCTGGGGTGGTATGCGAACGCCGGCGCGCGCGCCGTGAAGACAGTATATGTGAATCCGAGCGGCAGTGATTCAAACAGCGGCTCTGCAACTTCGCCATACAAAACATTATCGAAGGGTGTTTCGGTTCTGGCTGCCGGCGATACGCTGGTGGTAAGCGGCACATATTCGACCACGTTGAATGTAACAAAGTCGGGCACTGCAACCGCTCCGATCACCATCATTGGAAACGGGGCAGTTTTAAATGTGAATGGTGCGGGTACGGGAATTACCGTCAGCGGGAACTACGTGAATATCAGCGGGTTCGAGGTGACGGGCGCTGTTTCACATGGCGTGTTGCTCAGCGGGAAGCATCTTCGCTTTGAGAATTCATCGGTGCATAACAACCTGCCCGGTAATGGCGGTGCGGGCAACTGCGTTGCAACCTCGTGGGGGAGTGGAGTGAAAATAATGGTGGGTGGGGAGGATATTCTGGTGAAGGGAAATCAGGTCTATGAAAACTGTGGAGAAGGAATTGCCGCAACACGCGGCCTGAACATTGTGGTGGATGGAAACACAGTGCGGGATAATCTCAGCGTCAACATTTACCTGGATAACTCGCCGTATTCGATAGCGCAGAATAATGTGGTGAGTTGCACGGGTATCTACCTGTCGAGGGATGGCAAGCGGCCTTCAGGAATTGCGCTCGGCGAGGAGTATTACTCGGGTTGGGGCGCGCACCGCCACGACAACAGTGTTCTGTTCAATAGTATTTCCAACTGCGAACTTGGGATCGTGACCTTTTTCGGCAATTTCAGCGGTGGGGCAAAAAATATCCTGATCGCAGACAACTATGTTCCCAGCGGAATTCGCAGAGGCATCTCCATCCTGTCAGTGAACGAAAACGTGCGTGTGGAAAATAATAAGATTTTCAATTCCATCTACACAGCGAACCCAGGCGGCGTGACCCTGGTAAACAACCAAATCATCAGCGGTTCGGTGACGCCTGCCCCGACTTCCATTTCCCCGACAGTGGTGCCGACGAAAACAGTCGTGCCGACGCAAACCGTTGTACCGACAACCATACCGGGCGGTCAAGCCAGCCTGGATGTGCGGGTGGCTGGAGGTGCTGACGATGTTGAAGAATCTGCATCCGGCTGGATGTACCTTGACAGCAGCGACCTTGAACTGGTTTACGATGCGAATACGCAAACAGTGGGTCTTCGTTTCAACGGTGTCAATATCCCGAAGAATGCCGTCATTTTGAATGCGTATGTTCAATTTACGGCGGATGTGGCCTCCGCCAGTGCGACCGCGCTGACCGTTCAAGGTTTGAAAACACCCAATGCCGCCGCATTTACGACCACGCCCCGCGACCTTTCATCGCGGGCGAGGACAACTGCGTCTGTGAACTGGACTCCCGCCTCCTGGGTGACATCCGGCGCAAGCGGAGCGGAGCAAAGGACGCCGAACATGGCTTCGGTCATTCAGGAGATCGTAAACCAGACAGGCTGGACCCCCGGAAACTCGATTGCGGTCATTGTCAGCGGGAATGGAAAGCGTGTGGCGAAATCCTACGAGGGCAATGCCGCCAAAGCATCCCTCCTGCACATTGAATACACCACAAGCGCGGCGTTGGTAGTGGATTTGCCACAAACAGATGTAACAGCTACCCCAGTGCCATCCCTGCCTTCCGCCACTCCGACGTACGCGCCGCCAACTGCCACTTTGGAAGCGACCCCGCAACCTGTCCTGGAGACTGTCTACGACGATACAAGCGACAGCCTTGTTTATTCATCCGACTGGGTCAGTTTGGACGCTTCGCAAGCATACGGCGGCACGTATAAGGCAACCACGACTCCCGGCGCTTCTGTGACAATGGAGTTTACCGGTCAATCATTCAGTGTCCTTTACACAGACGGTCAGATCTATAAAGGTATGGCGGTGTATGTGGATGGTGTATTGGTGGAAACGGTTCTTCGCAAGGCGGACGTAGTCATATACCAACAGCGTTGGGACTATCCTGGCGTGCTGGAATATGGGACCCATACCGTTCAGCTTGTGTTCGCCAACGGTAACGGAACCCTTGATGCTGTCATCGTTCGATAACCCGTTTGCCATGGACGATCCATCCCAAGGATATTCGTGAGTGGATAAATGGGTCGCCCGCCTATGCAAAGCAAAAAGCAAGTTTAATGAAATAGAGCCGATCTCTCGGCTCTATTTTGCGTTATACATGCGCTGTGACCTTTGCCGCCAGTTTTTCCTTTGGCTGGAAGCCGGTCATGCGTTCCTTGATCTCGCCGCCCTTGAATAACATCAGTGTGGGGATGCCCATGATGCCGTATTGCATCATGATGTTTGGATTTTGATCCGCATCGAGCTTGACCACTTTGACTCTGCCGTCCCACTCCTCGGCAAGTTGTTTGACGATGGGTTCGATCATTTTGCATGGCTGGCACCAGGCCGCCGTGAAATCCACGAGGACAGGCATGGCGGAGCCAACCACTTCCTCCTGAAAATCTGATTCGTTTACATATTTTAGCTCTGTCATTTTTGCCTCCAGCGGCATAGACGCCGCGTTTGTTTCCGATATTACGTTGACGTCCTTATTTTCACGTGATAAAATGCAGACCGTTTTCCAGAATGGGCGCGTAGCTCAATGGCAGAGCAGTGGCCTTTTAAGCCATTGGTTGGGAGTTCGACCCTCTCCGCGCTCACACAAGAGCCTTCCTTGATGGAGGGCTTTTTGTTTTTTTTTATTGACCATACGGGATGTTGAAGATTAACGATTAACCCTGACATATTCAGCACTTCACGAAAGCGCGTATTTGGCGGTCTCTACCGCCGGTTTTGCGTTAGAGAACGCAAACTATGCGAGGTTTTCGTGATCTACTGATATTTTCTCGCCCAGGCGGACGTTAGAGAACGTCCGCTACGCACGAAATAATTGTTTTTGCGTAGTATGCACTCTCTGGCGAGTTTTCAGAGAAATAAATTGTTAAAGTTCAAAATCCCGCGCTACTCGGTTTCATCATCATCATCGTCATCGAGAGAGAGCAAATCGAATTTGTTCAACTCGTTGGTGAAATCGAGGTTTTCGAGGGCGTCTTCCAGAAATTCGACCAGGTTTTCGTCTTCGGTTTGCTCGATCAGGTTGAGCAGGTAGATGCGCGCATCTTCGCCGCCGATCTGCGAAAGCGACCAGATGGCCGCGGCGGCCACGTCGTCATCCTCTTCTTCATCTTCGAGGAGTTGAATCAGGATGGGGCCCGCTTCTTCGACGGCAAGTTCACCTGCGGCTTCGGCGGCGGCAAAACGGACTCGCGGTTCTTCATCCAGCAGTTTGCTGATCACATCGTCGTTCCAGTGTTCGTCATGAGAACGTCCCATGGCTCGCAAGGCGCTGGCAATCCAGGCTGGGTCGGCGCGCTGAAATGCGGATTCAATGATGCTGGTCACTTCCTCCCGTGAGGAATACCCCAGGGCCTCGAGCGTCTGCCTCCGCAAGGTTGGATTATCTTCGCTTCTGATCACGGAGATGAGGGCATCCTCTGCCTTGTGCTGAAGTTTTTCATCCAGTTCCTCCAGTTCGCCAAGCAGGACGAATTCACCGAGGAGTTGTGCGGCTTCCATGCGCGGAGCGAGGTCTGCATCGTTGAGGAAAATGCCGATTAGTGTGGTGACAAGTTTCGGGTCGTTTGATTCGGCGAGCAGGCGAATGGCGCGCGAGCGGACATCTCCATTTGCATCATCCAGCAGGGCGCGGCCGATCTCTTCGTAGGAGACGAGGGTGTCTGTGTCGAGGTGAGATAAAAGCCTGTCGAGCAGAAGCAGTTTGCGGGTCGGTTTGACCGAGGGCCATACATCCAGAAAAAGTTGCAGGGACTTCGGGTCGAGATCCGAATAATGCGAGAGGTGACTGTTCGGAATATCCTTTTTGGAATCCAGCAAATGATCGAGAACAGTTTGAAATGAAATCTGTGACATGGTTATGGGATTGGGATGTGCGCCGGGTTGACGAAGTCCATCACGTTGACGAAGAGCATCAGGCCGATGAGCAGGAGCATGGCAATGCCGTTGACCATGTTTTCCCATTCGGTGGGGATGCGTTTTCGGAAGATGATTTCAGGAAGCGTGAAGAGAATTCGCCCGCCGTCGAGCGCGGGGATGGGAAAGAGGTTCATCACGCCGAGCGAAATGCTGAGAATGCCGATGAGGTTGAGAGTCCAGTTGGTGGGCTGGGGGGCGGCGCCTGCGGGCGCGGCGGCAACCTCCTGGCGAGTAGTGACATCCTCTTCAACGGCCACGTCGAACATATCGAAGATTCCTTTGAAGCCGATGAAACGCGCGTCTTCCGGCATTGCACCCTGGATCAGCGCGACGGGCAAATAGACAATGGCGGCGGCTTGCAGGCCCGTGATTATAAAACCGCCGGAGACACTCTCGATAAATGTTGCGGGCCGCGTTGGGTAGCCGAGGCCAATACCAAGCGCGCCCTCGCTTTTCAACCTGCTGGAAAGAGGGGTGGCGGTAAGTGTGATGTTCTCGCCGTTGCGGTCAATTGATAGTTCAACAGGTTTGTCGAGGTTTGCCTGAATGATGGCAATGGCTGATTCGATTTCAGTCACCTTTTCGCCGTTGATCGCAAGCAGGATGTCGCCATCTTTCATGCCTGCCTGTTGGGCGGGGGAGTTTTCGGCGACCGAATTGATCTTGATCGAACCTGTCACCGGCATACCCTCCGCCGCGATGAGAATGGCAAAGACGATCACCGCGGTGATCAAATTCATCAACGGGCCTGCAACCAGCACCACAAGTCGTTTCCACGGATTTGCCGCCGCGAGGCCGCCGGGGACGGTGGGGTCGTTTTCGCCTTTCGGGCGGATGAACCCGCCAAGCGGCAGTGCGTGGATCGTAAACTCCGTTCCCTGCCAAGTGAAGAGTGTAACCAATTTTTTCGATGGCAGGCCGAAGCCAAATTCCTCTACTTCGATCTTTGCCCAGCGCGCGGCAATGAAATGCCCCAGTTCGTGCACAAAAATCATCCCACTGAGCGCGAGCAGGAAGACGATTAACGTTACAACGCCAGATACCATTTTTGTTCCTTTTCCAAATTGAACGACGATGCGGATTATATCTTCAATTGGAATTGATTGAAGTTAATGTTTTATTAGACGAAATTTTCCGCTTCTTTCCCCGCCGACGGTTGATCCTGTTTCGAGGGGCATTGATTTGTGCCGCAAGATTTATCTTGCTTCTCTGAGAAACGCGCCAGATATGGCCGCAAAGTGAGCTTTCCGCAAAGTGAACTTTGCAGTACTACACGATCTTTGCCCCGCCGCCAACTCCCGCCACGAGGACATTGCTCACGCCGGGAATCTCCCGCAGACGTTTTTCCACCTCAACCTTGTACTCGCCCAAACAAATCACATGGACATTTGCCCCCGCATCCACTGTGTAGCCGACGGGGAGTCCGCTTGCGCGCCACTCACGCACCTGATGAAAAATCTCCACCGTGGCCGATTGCCAGTACATCAGCGGCGGGTTGGAAGTCATCATTACAGAGTGCATCATATCTGAATCGTGCTCGATGATGTTGGCAAAGGCTTCAAAATCCTTTTTGAGAATCACATTGCGGCAAATTTCCAAACGACGCGGCGCATCTGCCACACGCGCCTCTTGCAGTGGACTCGTCCCTGCGATGGCATGACCTTCCGTGGAGCCAGTCTTTTTGTGCGTCGAACTGACGATGGCAACGCAGTCCACCAGATTCCAATGGTCAACAGGCGCAATCGAAAAGGCGAATGAATCATCCTCGTTTTCTCCCATCTGCCATTCGACGAATCCCGCCGGGATGGAGCGGGAAGCAGAGCCTGATCCGCGCCGCGCAAGGACGGATAACTCGCGCTCGCTCAAATCCAATCCAGCCGCCTTGCTTGCCGCCACTGCCAGCGCCGCAAACGCCGCCGCTGAAGAAGCGATCCCTGCCCCGGCGAGAAAGTTGTTCTCGCTCATCACCTCCGCCTTCATTTTAATTCCCGCCTTTTCGCGCACAAGATCGAGGATGTACGAAACGCGATCCAGTCCCCTGCCTGTCGCTTCGTGGCCGTTGATGATGAGTTCATCGAACGGCAGCGACGGCTGAAAACTGACCGTCGTGCGGGTGAACAATCCGTCCAAATTCATCGAGATGGAAGAATTAGACGGCAGGCGCAATTCATTGTCACGATTCCCCCAGTATTTAATGAAGGCGATATTAGAAAATGCCTGAGCAGTGGCAGTGGTCATAGCGTGATGATACCATCACGTTGATATTGGCACGAGCGCATTTGCCGCCTCTCCATAATCCCAGCCATCGATGCTCGGAGGATCTGCTCCCAACGCGCTGAGCATGCTCTTGATCTGCTCGCGGTGTTCGGTTGCATGGTTGATGGCCTGAAGCATGATGACCCACGGCTCCACATAGAATCCGTCTGTCGTTTGAAGGCGAACGCCCAGCGGTTTTTGTTCGCCTTTTGCCAGTGCCAGCAATCCTTCCCCGCTGATGCGCGCAGATTCTTGTAAGTCGGTGATTGCTGGGGCAGGATGGAGTCTCTCCTCCAGCGGGAGAGTCAGAAGCGCCAAATATCCTCGTTGCGAACTTGCCAGATGGGACAAAGTGGCGCGAATGCTCCCTTTCGTAACGGACTGGGGTTCGGCATCAAGTTGCTCATTACTGAGGGCGGAGCAGGCCTGAATGATCTGCTGGTTTGCCCAGTTGTTGTGCTCAAACAATTTCTCAAGAAAATTTTCGGCCATTAAAACTTCCTTTCCATTTTGGGACTGCTCGAACATTTTACTTCGACGGGAATGGGGCGTTTTTCCGGATTATACTTGCTTTGAAAGGCTATACTATATCCATGCCCACCTACCCTGATTACGTTTACAAAACCCTTGCCCGCGCCCGCGAGGAAGGTCAATGGTATTGCGGACAAGCCGACGCGGCGGCATTATGCTTCGACGTGCTGGCGCTCTTTCCCGATTGCGAAGAGGCGAAGGAACTCATTTACGAGCTTTTCTGCGACGAGTGGACAATTTACGATAATCGCATTGCGATCCAGCGTAATATCGATGAATGGGATGATCGTCCCTGGCAGCAACGGCGCAGGGAATCAACATCGGCGTTTTTCAAGTCGGCGATGTGATGCTGGATGCGCTTCTCTTTGCGCTCCCCCTTGCGCGCGCGAAGTCGAAGGCGCTGAACAGGCTGGAACTCCTTCCGCAAAACTATTCGCTGGTCACCATTCACCGCCCGGCCA
Source organism: Chloroflexota bacterium (assembly GCA_037440205.1). Classification (GTDB taxonomy): domain Bacteria; phylum Chloroflexota; class Anaerolineae; order Anaerolineales; family Villigracilaceae; genus Villigracilis. Next base: position 1,188 of record JBBIUO010000140.1, on the reverse strand, counting down.
ACACCGACGATCCGCTTCGCTTGAAATCCATTCTTTCGGCGTTGAATCAAACCGGCGAAACCGTCATCCTTGGCTCGGCTGTATTACTTCATGACCGCCAAACTCAAAGATGAAGAGATGAACAAACGCGATAATTTGTTTGGTTCGATCCGGGATGGATTTCGTCCCGTCCGCGCGCATTTGTGGCGGATGCAGGATGGCCCGCTGCAAAGGATCATCGAAATCCCGGTCACGACCATGCCGGTGTTCAAGATTCCCATTCACGTCAGTTACATCATTTACATCGCCACCTACTCCCCGGCGCTGGCATTGTTCTATTTCCGGGTTGCCCTGTGGTTGTGCCGCCTGACGGGCACACAACCGTCCCTGCTTCTGCATCCGCTCGATTTTTTGGGATGCGACGACATCAAGGAACTGGCGTTCTTCCCCGCGATGAATCTTCCCAGAGAAAAGAAACTCAAACTGGTTGACGAGGTGTTGCGGATGTATGCGGATCACTTCAACGTTCTGCCCATGCAGAAGTATGCCAATGAGATCAGGGCGACTTTGTGAATGAAATTGCTGATACACAAATCTGCGGATGTGGAAAAGACAGCGCCAAAGGCGCTGTTTTTTATCCCCAATCTTTTCGGTTATGATTGTGTATACCTGATATATGGGTTATTTTCTTGAAATCGTATTCCCCGTAGGCTATACTTCTTCGCAAGAACATTTTGGAGAATGGGAATTCATCATGCCCGATATGAAAAAACTTTATTCACGAAGCGCCCTCCTCGGCGCATTTCTTGGCGCTGTGTTTGGCGGCATTCTCGGAGCCGCCACCGGCGCGTTGAGCGGCATGTGGAGCGGCGTGCGGTTTGGCCTTGTCCTGGGAATCATCCTCGGCGCTGTAACAGGAGCGCTCACGGGCTTGCTCACTGTCCGCACGGCGGGGGAGACGGGCGGGGTCAGCATCGGCGCTTACACGGGCATGGCATTTGGCGGAGTGTTCGGTCTCGTTTTGGGAATCTTCATCCCCGAGTCATTTCGAGCAAAAGTCCTCGTGTTGGACGTGCTCATTTTAAATATCATCATGCAGGGACGATTCGAAGCCGCCGTGCTGGTCGGCTTCCTGCTTTCGATCGTTGCAATGGCTGTCGGCGCGTGGGTGGGCGGCTTGAGTTATTCGCAACCGCTCGCGGTGCTCTT
>JBBIUO010000139.1:2987-9868 GCA_037440205.1 Chloroflexota bacterium | reverse complement strand
CAAATTAGGCGTTAGAGAACGCCAATTACGCGCTTTCGTGAAGTACTGATAATCTAAAGATGAACATCCACCGCCTCACTCCCCAAACCATCCTTCCCGAATTGACAAAGCTCGCCGCCCTTTTGCAGGATGCCGTCACCAACGGCGCGTCGGTGGGATTTCTGCTTCTGCTCCCCGATGAGGAGGCTCTCGCCTACTGGCAGGATGTTGCGAAAGCAATCGAAGGCCCCAGCCGAATCCTGCTCGTGGCAAAAGCGGAGAATGCCATCGCAGGCACCGTCCAACTCGACCTTGCCACTCGCGCAAACGGCAGTCACCGCGCGGAGGTTGCCAAACTCATGATTCACACATCCTTTCGCAGGCAGGGAGTTGCCCAGATGCTGATGAACGCCATCGAGCAGGAAGCCGTCCGCGCAGGCAGAACCACCTTGATTTTGGATACCCGTGAGGGCGACCCATCGGAGAGGCTGTATGCCAAACTCGGATATCAACGGGCGGGGACAATTCCCGAATACGCGCGAAGCGTCAACGGCAGACTTCACGCCACCGTGTTCATGTACAAATTATTGAAGCAATAAAACATTCCCAACCTGCATTTTTGAATTGATTGCGGGGATTTCTACCTGAACTCCCCCATCAAAATAGGGGAGGATACCTCTAACCTCGTTCCATGAAGGTGCATAAACTTATGAAGGATATATGAGAAATCTGTGAGAAAAGTTTCTCCGCGTATCCCACCCAAACCGAAAAACTTAAAGAGGAGTTCACATGAAAAAGTTTATGTACGTTGTTTCCCTGGTTGTGCTGGCCTCGCTGATCCTTTCAGCCTGCGGCACGCCCGCCCCCACCGAGGCCCCTGTCGCAGCGACCGAACCGCCGGCCACCGAAGCCTCCACCGCCACCGAACCGCCCACACCCGCGTGGGATGCCCCCAAGGGCGCTCTCGTAGCCTTCCCTGTTGACTCCGCCCCCACCCTCGACGGCGTGGCCGATGATGCCGTTTGGGCCGATGCGGAAGAGTTCGTCATCGAAGTGCAGAACGGCTACAATGACTTTTCGACAAAGGCTCATCTCAAAGCCGTTTACACCGCCGACAGCGTTTACTTCCTCCTGAGCTACGAAGACCCCACCGAATCGTGGTATCGCTATCCATGGGTCAAGCAGGAAGACGGCACGTGGAAACAGGACAAAGACCCGAACGACAAGGGCGGCGACAACAACCTGCATTACGAAGACAAGTTCGCCATGATCTGGAACATCAACAACAGCATCGCCAACTTCAATGAAAAGGGATGCGGCGGCGTGTGCCATGACGGCGAAAATCCAGAGATCAAACCCTACGGCAATAAGTACACTGAAAATGAAGGCGAATACGGCGACATCTGGCACTGGAAATCCGTCCGCAACCTGAACCAGGTGGACGATCAATACCTTGACTGGACCCGCCTTGACACTTCCACACCGGAAAACCAGGCCAAGACCATCGAAGCCGGCCGCCATAGCGACAAGAAGGAATCCGGCGGTTACGCGGATAACTTCGCCACCATGCCCGATCCTGCCGACTCCACCAAGACCGTTCCCGACAAAACCAAACCCGGTTTCACCTCCCCCAGCATTGACCTGACCACCGGCGCCCCGGGCTACATCCTCGACAGCGAAAAAGTGGCTCTCACCCAGGAAGACCTCGATGCCATGCCCGTTGGCTCGATCATCCCCGGTATCGTCAAGTCTGAAATCGTCGGTGACCGCGGCGACATCAAGGCAGGCTGGGTCTGGGCTGACGGCAAGTGGACCATCGAGTTTGGCCGCAAGCTCGAAACAGGCTCCGAAACCGACGTGCAATTCAACGACCTGGCCGCCCAGTACTTCTTCGGCCTCTCGATCTTCGAGAATGCCCAGGTTCGCCACGCCTTCCAATACGGCGCATCCTTCCTGGTCTTCAAACCCCAATAATTCATTTCTCTCTCCTTTGCAAACAGGCTGGAGCAATTGCTCCAGCCTGTCAATTATTCTCTCCCAATTCGCTCGAAGAGATGATGTTCGTAGGCGTACGCCGCCAGTTCGATGCGGTTGTTCAAATGCAATTTTTCGAACATCGAACCGACATAATTTCCCACCGTCTTCTCGCTCAAATTCAGCAGTTTACCGATCTCTGCATTGGTCTTTCCCTTCGCAAGATGGATCAGCACATCCATTTCCCGGTCCGAAATTTCGCGGAAGGCGTCCTCCTCGGCTTTTCTCTCCGCCTCGCGGACTCGAGTCAACAAGCGCGCCGTTGTGGATGGATCAAGAACCGCTTCGCCCCTCGCCGCGGCCTGGATCGCGCGAATCAGCTCTTCATTCCCGACTTGTTTGAGCACGTACCCAGCCGCGCCCGCGTTGATGGCGCGCATCACCAGTTCGTCATCGGCAAAGGAGGTGAGCATCACCACTTTGACATTTGGGAAACGCGAAGTGATCTGGCGCGCGGCCTCGATGCCGCCCTCCCCCGGCAGGCGGATATCCATGAGCGCGACATCGGGGGAAAGTTTTTCGACGGCGTTCACCGCCTCGGCGGCTGTGCTGGCCTCGCCGACCACCTCCATGTTGGTCTGGTCGTTGAGCAGGGTCATCAAGCCGAGCCGCACCAGTTCATGATCGTCTACAAGTAAAATGCGAATCTTGTTCATCATTGATCTTTCCACGGGATTTCGAGGTTGACCACCAGTCCTTTATCGTTTTGAAAATTGATTTTACCGTTCAACAGGCGGGCGCGATCGCGCATGTTGCGAAGACCGTACCCGTTTTTCGCATCGGGGGGCAGTCCCTGGCCGTCGTCTCGAATTTGGATTTGGAGGAACTCTCCCAGGTCGCGGGTCGCGATGTTGACGTTTCGCGCCTTCGCATGGCGGACCGTGTTTGCCATGGCTTCATTGACAATGGAAACGATATGCCCCGAGCGCGCGGCTGAAATGGATTTATCGGCGGGCAATTCATCGTCAATGGCGATGTGAACCATCGTGTTGTAATGGGGATTCTCCGCAACCTTCTGCAAAAGCTCGGGCAACGGTTGTTGAACTGTCTGGGTGTGGGAATGCAATTCGGACAGATTCCGCCTCAGGTCGAGGATTGAATCGCTCAATACATTCACGGCGCGTTTGAGTCGTATATCCAGTTCGCTTTCCGGCTCGGCCAGTCTTGCCGCTGATTCAATGAGCAGTCCCGCTGTATACACCTTTTGGATCGCACCGTCGTGCAGGTCGCGCGCGAGGCGTTCCTGTTCCGCGCTGATGATCTGGTATTGCTCCAGCGTTTCAATGCGGCGCTCGGTCTCCAGGTTGAAGATCTCCAGGGCGCGGATCAACGTGACCGCAATGACGAGGCCGGCCAGTGAGCGGAACACCAGCGGGGGGATGCCGACGAATTCCGTAAACGTCGTTCGATTGACGATATTGCCCGGAAAGAAATGCACGGGCGGGGGGATCAGCCCGCCCAGTATTGCATAGATTCCGAGAAAAACCGCCACAACTTGGAAGGTGCGCGCAATTTTTGGAACGTTCAATGGCACGATACGTTGCAGGGTATGGCGGTGTATCCCATACGCGGCCAGCAACCCGCCAGGGAAGCCGATGAAATAACGCGCCAGCGCATTTGCCGTATAGCGCAGAATTTGCTCATTGGGAATTTGGGCGGGCAGAATAACAAGGGCCACGATCATCCATGTCAGGAACAGAAGCGCTGTGATACCATGGATCCACTGTCCGCGTTTGCTGGGATAAAGCAACGCCATTCCAAATTCAAACAAAAAAATAAAAGATAATCCCAGCAGAACGAGATGAACGGTATACAGACCGTTTATTGTTTGGGCGTTTAAGTACATGGTTTGAATGGGAATGAACAGGTCGCCCCATTCGTGAAATCCGTGGGCGATGCCAAATGCGGCAAGCCACCGCAGGCTGCGCGCCAATTCCAACCGCCGGTTAAGGTCGAAAAGCTCGGAGAGGGAAATCATGGCCGAATTGTAGCACGGCCCCAACCTTCATCGTTTTCGGTTTTACCGTTCTCAACGGGGGTCTTCTTTCTCTACCACAAAGGATCACGAAGGTGCACAAAGAATGTTTCTAGGGCCCTTTCCTTCGTGACCCTTTGTTTCCTTTGTGGTACGGATTTTTCCGCCAAGAACGAAAGAGCCTTGTTTTCTTCCGGCGGCTTGATGGAAACCTTTACTTCTTCGCCACATCCAGCCTGCACCAGGCATACAGCGCATCGTAGACTTCAAATTGATGTTCGAGGTTTTCCACGTCTTCGGGAAAGCGCAGGCTGTAGCCGCTGGCGATCGCTTCGAGCCCGCGCGCGATGGGATCGGTGTCAATATCCGCTTCCACATCCGCGGCGTGGACGATCTTTGCCATTCGCAAAAGACCGGGTTCCTTCAATCCGTATTTGAGGATGATGGATTCAAACGAACAACGTCCATCCACGTGACCGAGTTCGACATTGTCCGTATCGAAAGGGATCGCGCCGGTTTCCCTGACGATCTTCTCGATCTGGTTCTTTGGCGCGAATAAAAACTCCGCTTCGCTATCAATGAAGCGGGTAATGAGCCAGGGACAGGCAACTCGGTCTACATGAACGTGAGAGCGGGTGATCCATTTCATGTTGTCTCCTTTCAACAAAACGTTATCCATGCAATTGTCTCAAAATCGCCAGCGTCTCCTGCCTGCCCCCCACTCCATTCTCGCCACCGGGACCCACGCACGAGGGACAGCCATCCTCACAGGCGCATTCGCTCACCAATTCATGCGCGCGCTGAATCAATTCGTCGTGGATTTCAAACAACCTTTGGCTGAAACCAATGCCGGCGGGAACAAGATCATAAAGGACGACGGACGGCTGACCACCGACGGCTGACCATGCCGGGTCGGTGTAAACGCCGAGGTCGCGGGTATCGCACATCAAAAACAACGGCGCGAGGTTGCCCAGCACAAATCCCAGCCCGGCCAGCCCGCTTCGGATGCGGACGTTTTGCTCCACTTTTTTGTGGCAACCACTGCAAAGGGTGGTGAGGTTTTCGAGACGGTTGGCCTGCTCGCGCGCGGAGTGCAATATCTCCTGATGTTGCAGCGAAAAGTCTGGAGACTTTTCGCTCCGTGTAAAGGCGCGGAACGGGATTTTGTGATGCACGTCATGTTCGCGTGTGGTCTCCGCTGCGCCGCACACCTGACATTTGAACTGGTCCCGTTTTCGGACGGCGAGTCGTATCTTTTGCCAGTCGGGGCCGTAATCGTTTGGGTCGTTGGACCAGTTTCCAGTTTCGCGCAGATGCGTCACTGCTTCTTCGGAGAGAGTCAGCCAGTAGCCCGTCGTCTGCAATTCAGAGGGAGGCATGTCGAGCGGTTCCTGTCCAAGCGTTTCGTTGGTGAGCCAGCGGAGTTTGCGAAAACCGACAACCTGCGTGGTGACTTGGATTTCGCCGTATCGCTTGTCGCCACCGGGGACGGCGGCTTGAGCGCTTTCATTTAAAATTTGTATCTCAGAATTTTGTTGCGCTTCGGTGTAGTAATCCAAACCGACGGGAACAAGTTGCGCGATGTGGTTTTCGAGATTCAATTCCTGCACGTAATATTGCTGGGCTTCGTGCATGTAAATCGCGCCGGGGTGAACCATCCACGCCGCGCTCTCGCCATCCACGGTGCCGATGACGGTTGGCCGCCCGTCGTCGGCGGTTGCCTGCAACACCACGCTTTGCGGCGAAGCCGAACGCAGGGAAATATTCGCGGCGGGATATTGATCCTTCATCCAATAATATTTTTCGTTCGAGAAATGCGCGTCCTGATTGGCGACGAGGAATTCGAGATACTCATCCAGCAACTCGTCGGAAATATTTCCAAAGCCTTCGCCCTTTTGAAACGGCAATTCAAACATCGCGCAACGCAAATGCTCGAGCAAAATCAAAAGATGGTTCGGATTCACCAACGCCATCTCCGGCGACCCCCCGAAGAAATATTCGGGATGATGCGCGAGAAACTGGTCGAGCGGATTCGGCGACGCGACCATCACTGTCACAGCGGGATCGTCGCCGCGTCCCGCCCTACCCGACTGCTGTCTCGCGCTGGCGATGGTACCGGGATACCCGACGAGGATTGCCGCGCCAAGCCCGCCGATATCAATTCCCAATTCAAGGGCGTTGGTGGCAACGACGGTTTTTACGCTCCCGTCGCGCAACCCCTGCTCGATCTCGCGGCGTTGGTGAGGGAGGTAGCCGGAGCGGTAGCCTCTGATACGTGATGCGTGATGCGTGATACGTGTTCCGTTGTCCGCTCCTGTGTGTTTACCTGTGTACCTGTGTACTTGTTTACTTGTATTTGCCTCCCCTTGCAGGTATGTCAAAATGATTTCCACGCTTCGCCGTGTGCGCGCAAAGACAACCGATTGAACATCGTGAGCCAGCAGATCGTTTGCGAGGCGCACGCTTTCGAGCAGGGCGCTTTTTCGCAAGCCGAGTGCGGGGTCAATGACGGGGGGATTGTAGATAATGAAGTGACGCTCGCCGCGGGAGGAGCCGTCGTTATCAATGAGTTCGACGGGTTCTTCGATGAGATGTTCAGCCAGGTCCTTTGGGTTGCCGATCGTTGCGGAGGCCAAAATAAATTTTGGCTTACTCCCATAAAACTTTGCCACGCGTTTCAACCTGCGGATGACATTGGCAACGTGCGAGCCGAAGACGCCGCGATAGGTGTGAGCCTCGTCAATGACGATGTATTTGAGGTTGGAGAAAAAGTCGCTCCAGTTGGAGTGATGCGGGAGGATGCCGGTGTGGAGCATGTCGGGATTGGATAAAACGATGCGGGCGGTCTTGCGGATGGAAGGGCGGTGGGATTGCGGGGTGTCGCCGTCGTAGA
>JBBIUO010000139.1:0-2925 GCA_037440205.1 Chloroflexota bacterium | reverse complement strand
TTGGAGATTCTTGTGTACCTGTGTACGTGTCTACCTGTTTCCCCAACCCGGATAACTGATCACTGATGACCGACAACTGATCCTGCGTCAGCGCTTTTGTGGGAAATAAATACAACGCGCGCGCCTCGGGGTTTTGAAGCATCGTTGCAAGGACAGGCAGATTGTAGGCGAGAGTCTTTCCGCTGGCAGTGCCGGTGGCGAGGATGATGTTTTTCCCGGCGCGCGATTGATTCCATGCGGAGAGTTGGTGGGAGTAGAGGAGGTCAATGCCGCGGGTGGATAATGCTTCTCGAAGCGGAGCAGGCAGATCGGTCGGGAAAGGAAGCGTCTGTGCGGGGCGGGGAGGAATCGTCTGCCACGCAAAAAAATTGGGGGCAGTTTGTTCATCCCGTTTCCAGAAGTCGAGTAAAGATTGAATGGCGTTCAAGGCTATGGCTCTTCGCCGGCAGTGTGCAGGGAGCGGAATGCCCATGCGCCGATGCCAAAGGGCACCCAGAATGTGACCGTGCGATACGCGATGGTGATGACGACGGCCTGACTCCAGTTGACATTCAGCGAGGAGAGCGCGATGGGCATCAACCCCTCCACCACACCGATGCCGGAGGGAGTGGGCGAAACAATGAGGAAGAGATAGGCGATGGAAAACCCGGCAACGATGGTACCGGTGGAAAAGGGAACTTCAAAAGACAAAAACGAGAGAAGCAGGATGCACATCAACAGGCTCTTGTCCAAGATGCCCCACAAGATGGGCCTGACCAGACTGGACGGTTTTTCGTTGAGGCCGGAGAAACCTTCTGCAACCTCGTGGGCAAATTCATGGGCGCGGACTTCGCTGAGATATTCGCGTTTGATGAATAGCCTCGCAACGCGATTGACTCCTCGCACGATCTTTGACAGCAGGTTTCCAAGTTTTTCCTCGGAGCGATAGCCGAGGTAAAGGATGGAGGCATAGGAAAGGGCAATGCCAAGCAGGAAGAGCGAGGCCGAAATTTCACTCGCATCCAGGTCGTTGCGACGGGCAAGCACGAGCAGACCCAGCGCAAGCACGACCAAAAACGCGGCCTGATCGAGCGAGAGGAAGAGGGCGGCGGCCACGGTCACTTTGCCGGGGGGATGCCCGCGCCGGCGTGCTTCGGCGGCGAAGAGCGCAACGCCTCCCATGCCGGCGGTCGGCGCAACGATGTTGATGAAATTGGCGGCGGCGGCGATGCGGCTGAGGACGACGATCGATTCATCCAAACCGAGCAAACGATATACGGATTTATACATCCGCCCCGAGGTGAGAAACCAAATGAACTGAACCACGATGGCAAGGAGAAAATAACCCAGGTGCGCTTTTTTCAGGGTTGACATGATCGTTTCGAGTTCGCCGAAACTAAGCACGATCACTGCGATGCCGAGGAAAAGTACAACGACGAGGATCAATTTTTTCATTGGGTGATTATACACAAAAGAAAAGAGCGGGCTTGCACCCGCTCTTTGGGATTTTACAGCATGGCCAGTACGGCAAGATTTATCTTGCCCGTCCGGTCGCAAAATGAATTTTGCGGTACGGTACGAACCGCATGATCACCTGCGCCTGCCGCCCACGAGGGAAACGTAGTAGAGCAATTGCAGAACGGCGGTGACGAGGCCGGCGACGTAGGTCAGCGCCGCGGCATTCAACACGGCATTGACTCCGCGCCTCTCTTCTTCCGTTTGGATGATCCCGGTTTCGGCGAGCAGTTGCTTCGCCCGGGCAGAGGCGTTGAATTCCACCGGCAAAGTTGCCAATGCAAAGACCGCTCCGCCGGAAAAGACGAGCACGCCCAGCCACGCAAGTTCAGTGAAGCGCAAAAGCAGGCCGATCATGATGAGAATCCAGCCGAGGTTGGAACCGATGCTGACGATTGGAACCAGCGCGGCGCGGAATCGAAGCGGAAAATATTCCTCGGCATCCTGCATGGCGTGACCGAGTTCATGCGCGGCGATGGCGACCGACGCGACCGAATATCCGTTGCCGACTCCCTGCGAAAGATACAGGGTCTTGTTGCGCGGATCGTAATGATCGGTGAGGCTGCCGGCCACGCCCTGAATTTGCAAACCGTACAAATTCCCGGTGGATATCAATCTCTGCGCGGCCTGCGCGCCGGTAAGTCGGCTGCTGACGGCGACGCGGCTCCATTTGTTGTAGGACGATTTGACATACCATGAGGTGAGCGCCATCAAAATGAAGGCGGGAATCATGTACATCAGATAGGTTGGACTGAAGTAAAACATTCTTTTTTTCTCCTGCTATTTTTACGCAATCAAAAAACAGCGGTTGCTACGGGGTTACAGTTGGAACAGCCGTCGGCACGGAGGTGGGAATCGGGTTTCCGCTGATCATCGCAAGCAGGGTCTCGATGGCGGCATCCAATTGCGGATCGCGTTTGGCTTTGTAGTCTTCTTCGGTCATTTTCACGAAGACATCGGGAGTGAGGCCAATCTCGTGGATGGTGTGTTCGTTCGGGGTCAGCCATTTTGCGATGGTGATGCGGACCGCGCCGTTATCGCCGCTGAGCGGAATCCAGTTTTGCACGGAACCTTTTCCGTAGGAGACCACGCCCACCAATTTGGCGCGTCCGTGATCCTGCAAGGCGCCGGCCACGATTTCAGAAGCCGAGGCGGAGCCTTCGTTGATCAGCACCACCATCGGGATGGTTGTGTCGGTAGCCATGCCGCCGGAAGTGACATCATACGTCTTGCGGGAGCCGTCGCCGTACTGTTCGTAAAGCGCAACGCCATCGCCGACAAACTGCGAGATGACCTCGACGGAGGTCTGCAAATATCCGCCGCCGTTGTTGCGCAGGTCAAGGATGATGCCTTTGGGGTTCTGCGCCATCAAATCCTGGAGGGCTGTAAGCAATTCGGGCGTGGTCTTTGCGCCGAAGGTGGTGATTTGGA
>JBBIUO010000138.1:0-9873 GCA_037440205.1 Chloroflexota bacterium | reverse complement strand
GACTCCCGACGCCATCTTCGCGCATTTCCCCGGGCTCAAGGTCGTCAGCCCCGGGACGCCGGAAGATGCCAAGGGTCTTTTGAAAACAGCCATTCGGTCGAATGATCCGATTCTCTTCATCGAACACGCGACGATGTACCAGGTCCGCGGCGACGTGCCCGAAGGCGAATACACCATTCCCATCGGCAAATCCAAAGTGCAGCGCGAAGGCAAAGACCTGACCATCGTCACGTATTGCAAAGGTCTCGAACTTTCGATGAAGGCCGCCGATGAACTCAGCAAGCAAGGCATCGAAGCGGAAATCGTTGACCTGCGCACGCTCCGTCCGCTCGACATGGAACCCGTGCTCGAATCCTTCATGAAAACCAATCGCGCCATCGTCGTCGAAGAAGGCTGGAAGTCTTACGGCGTCGGCTCCGAAATCGTCAGCCGCATCTACGAAGAAGCCTTCGATTACATTGACGCGCCCATCCTTCGCGTGGCGCAAAAAGAAGTGCCGCTTCCCTACAACCGCGCGCTCGAACAGGCCGCCCTCCCGCAAGTGAACGACATCATCGCCGCGGCAAAGGAGGTTTTGAAATAATGGCTGAAACCATCAATATGCCCAAACTTGGCTTCGACATGGCGGAAGGTCTGCTCGTCCGCTGGGTGAAGCAGGTTGGCGAAAATATCAATAAGGGCGATGTCCTAGCCGAGATCGAAACCGATAAAGCCACAGTGGAAGTTGAATCTTCCGCGAGTGGTGTTGTACTTTCTCACATCGTCGAACAAGGCACCATCGTCCCCGTCAACGCGCCGATTGCGGTCGTTGGACAAGCGGGAGAAGTGGTCAGTGATCAGTCATCAGTGATCAGTAAAAAAGTTGCGGATGAAAAGCCCGCGCCTCAGACTCCGCCGACGCCTGCTTCTGTTCCCCAAACAGTTTCTTCCGCTGAATCATCGTCCGCAATAAAAGCCAGCCCGCTCGCAAGGAAAATTGCGCGTGACAACAACATCAATCTCGCATCCATTCAAGGAAGCGGACCCAATGGACGTGTTGTCCGCAAAGACGTGGAAGCCGCGTTGTCTAGTGATCAGTTATCAGTGAGCAGTAAACCCTCTGCCCACCCAATTACCTCCGAAGACAACGTCGTCCCCACCACCAAACTGCGCCAAGCCATCGGTCGCCGCCTCGTCGAATCCAAAACCACCATCCCCCACTTCTACGTCACCCACGAATACAAGATGGAAGCCCTGCTCGACATGCGCAAGCAAGCCAACGCTTATCTGCCCGATAATGAAAAACTCTCCGTCAATGACTTTATCTTGAAGGCAGTAGCGTTGTCGTTACGCCAGTTCCCAAATCTCAACGCCACCATCAAAGGCAATGAGGTGATCCAGTTTGGTCACGTCAACGTCGGTGTGGCTGTCACTGTCCCTGGCGGACTCATGACCGTCGTCGTCAAAGACACCGACCAAAAGACAATGCGCCAGATTTCAAGCGAAGTCAAAGCCATGGCCGCGCGCGCCCGCGAAGGCAAAGTCAAGCCAGAGGATGTAGATGGCTCGACCTTCTCCACCTCCAACCTCGGCATGTACGACGTGGAAGAATTCATCGCCATCATCAACCCGCCCGAAGCGGCAATACTGGCGATTAGTTCAGCGCGTGAAGTTCCAGTAGTGGAAAGTGGCGAGTTGAAAGTGGGCTGGAGAATGAAAGCCACCATCTCCGTTGACCATAGAGTCAGCGACGGAGCCGAAGCCGCCCAATTCATGCAAGCGCTGGCGGGGTTTCTGGAAAATCCGGTCAGGATGTTGGTGTAAGAATTAGAGAACTTCCAAAGTCAAAACCTTTGGAAGTTCTTATTTTTAAAGGCACATACATAGGAGACTTTATGGGTAGCAAAACCGTTGTGTTCATTCATGGCATGTACATGAATCCGCTATGTTGGGAAGGCTGGCAGCCGCGTTTTCAAGCAAAAGGCTATCGCACCCATGCTCCCGCCTGGCCCCGCAGGGATAAGTCAATCGAAGAGTTGCGCAAGGAAAGCAACAGCAAAGAACTCGGCAAACTGACCCTCACCCAGGTTGTCAATCATCTGGCAGGTTTCATTCAGTCGCTGGATGAAAAGCCGGTTCTGATCGGACATTCCATGGGAGCGCTCGCTGCACAGCTTTTATTGCAAAAGGGAGTCGCTTCTGCCGCAATTGCCATCGACTCGGCTCCCCCAATGAGGGTGTTCACCACAGCCTTTTCCTTCCTCAAAGCCAACTGGGGGCACATTACTCCGTTTGCGGACCAAAGCCTGCCAGTGGTGATGACATTCGAGCGGTTTCAATATGCCTTTGTCAACGATATGCCGCTGGATGAGCAAAAGGCCGCATTCGAACGGTACGTTGTCCCTGAGTCACGAGCCGTGCCGCGAGAAAGTTTATTTGCGAGAGTGGATTTCAAAAACAAGAAGCATCCGCTTCTCATCATCGCTGGAGGCAATGACAATATCATCCCTGCCTCATTGAACAACACCAATTACGAACGATACAAGGGCAGCCCATCGGTGACGGATTTCAAGGAATTCCCCGGGCGCAACCATTTCATCCTCGGGCAAAAGAATTGGGAGCAAGTCGCCGACTACTGCATGGACTGGATCGCAAAACAAGGATAGCCACAAGAAACTCCGAGTCCTTCAAACTCGGAGTTTCTTATCCCCTTCTTTCAATTATGCTTCCAACGGCGCGTCTGCTGTCTTGGAATTCATAAAAAAGTACATCAATTGCAACAGCAGGAGCATCCCCAGCGCCGCGGGCGGATAGACCAGCGCGAGAACCACCGCCGCCGCGTACAACGCCAGCCCGTAGATTCCCGACTGCATGAATTCCTTTTTGCGTTCGGCAGGCGACAAATTATCTTCCGCGAGATTCTTCGCCAGCACATACGCCCACAGCCACGAGAATGCCGCGCCCGCCAGCAAAAGATTGAGCGCGTACATCGCCACGATATAACGGTCGTTGGGATAATCGCCCACGAAGCCCGTGGTGAACGGCACGACGCTCAGGAAGAATAACAAAAGATTATTGTGCCAGAGCAATCTCCACGTGGCGTGTTTGACGCGATGGAAGAAAGCGTGGTGATTGACCCAAAAGATCGCCACCGTGAAAAAACTGAACGCAAAGCCGATCAGTTTCGGAGCGAGCGGCTTCATCACCGCGAGAAACCCCGCCAGTGTGTGTTCTTCCAATTCAGGAATTTTGATCTCCAGCACAAGCAGCGTAACGATGATGGCGATCACCCCGTCGCTGAATGCCTCGATGCGATTGGTGGATGGATGTTTCATTTGCATCTCCAGTTTTTTTACCCCAGAGATCACGGAGAGCACAGAGGTTTTAAATTCTCCGTGTTCTCTGTGTTCTCCGTGGTGAACATCTTTTACTTCTTCTTGAACATCACGCCGAAGATGGTATAGCCCAACAGCGTCCCCGCGCCCATCTGGGTCATCATGCCGAGCAGGTCGGTGGCTTGCCATTCCTGCACCACCTTATCGCCCTGCACCTTCCGTATGAAAACTCCGCTGAAATTGAGGTTCTTGTTCGTCGCCGCCCCGCCCATAAAACTGCCCGTGTGCTTCGCGGTCACAACGAAACGGATGCTCACCGCATCGCCCTCGCTGATTACATGTGAGAACTCAAAGTTCATATTGCTAAACGCGGCTCTCATGCCCTTCATGAAATCCATGTACTGCTGTTTGTTGAAATGCATTCCATCGCCCGTGTAGGTGAAATCGTCGGACAGAATTCCATTCAACTTATCCCACTCGCCATTCAAGATCGCCTTCGACACGCTCAACGCAACTTCTTTCGATTCCATTTTCATTTCTCCTTGTTTAATTTGTAGGACAAAATTTATTTTGTCCTTACGGATGGACTTCCACAACTTGGACTTAACCTGACTTACCGACATTTACAACGCCCGAACGTTTTCCTCCTCCCGATCATCCGCCTCCTTCTGGACTTTGAGCGGGATCCTGAACCCAAGCCTCTTCCGTCGGGTAGACGGGAGCGTATTCCGCTGACTCAGCCTCCCCATCCAGCAATGAAGCGACCTGCGCCTGCCAATCCAGAAAACATGCCGACTTCAAATGCGCGTCATACGCCTCACGGCTGGCATACGCTTCGATGAAGAAAAACTGCGCGGGGTCGTCCACCCTCTGCAACAGCGCCGAACTGACCACGCCAGGCTCGGCAAGCAGTTTTTCGATCCCCTCGGTAGACGACGCCTTGAACGCCTCCACCAACTCGGATTTGATTCTCATGGATACAACGCGCATGTGCATAGTAAACTCCATGTCATTGCGAGCCGCCGTCCTGAGCGGAGGAACGTGATCTTCGTTCCGCAGCCGAAGGAAGAGCGGCGAAGCAATCTCCTCCCGATTGCGCGGGGATTGCTTCGCCCCTTCGGGGCTCGCAATGACATCCTCAGATATAATCGCATCATATCCGCCAACGCGCTTCCCTCCAAGAACGCACTTTTTAGTAACCCAGTTACCCCGAGGTAACCATGCCGACAAAATATCCACCCAATGTACTCAATGAAATGTGCCCCTCGCGGCAAACGTTAGAGATCATCGCCGACAAATGGGCGACGCTGGTTTTAGTCTCCATCGCGCGCGGCATCAACCGTCATAACCGCATGTTGCGAGAGATCGGCGGCATCTCCAAGAAAATGCTGGCACAGACGTTGCGTAAACTCGAACAGAACGGCATCATCAACCGCAAGGTCTACCCCGTTGTCCCGCCAATGGTGGAATACACCCTCACCCCCATTGGCAGGGAGTTGATGGAACCCATCTCCATGCTCGGCGCGTGGGCAGAGAAAAACGCCGACGCTGTTCAGGAAGCGCGCGAAAAATACACCGAGCGCGAAGCTGACTTTGAATTGATCCCCACTGATGCGTAACCCCGCGTAAGTTTTGCAGGTTGTACGGTAACAAACACTCAATAGGTATTCATCATGCGAATTGCTGTCATCTCAGATATTCATGGAAATTACTTTGCCCTCGAAGCCGCTCTCGACGATATCCGCCGAAACGCAGTGGATGAGATCGTCTGTTTGGGAGATGCCGCCACCATTGGGTTTCAACCGCTTCAGGTTTTGCGCGAACTCAGGGACAGGCGCATTGCCTGCGTGTTGGGCAATCACGATGCTGCCCTGCTCGATCTAAATCGCGCGGTCGAATATCAGGTGGCGCCGCCGCTTCTGCCCACGCTGCATTGGTGCGCGGCTCAGTTATCCCAGGCCGACTTCGATTATTTGCGTTCCTTTCAACGCACACTCGCTGTTTCTCTCGATGGCGCGGAGATGTTTTGTTTTCATGGGTCGCCCGCTTCTTTCACCGAACTGATTCTGGCGTCAGCCCCCGCGGAAAAACTGGACGAGATGTTTTCCCGGTCCAGCGCGGGCATTTTCACGGGCGGACATTCTCACATCCAAATGCTCTGTCACCATAAAGGCAAAATCCTCTTCAACCCTGGCAGCATCGGAAGCGCCTTCCGCGAACCGCCCGCCCCGAATGCCATCCCCGCGCTGTTGCCCTGGGCGGAATATGCCATCGTCTCCGTCATTGGTAAAACCGTTAGCGTGGATTTGCGGCGCGTCCCTTTCGACGTGGAGGCGTTTACCAACGATGCGGCGCGGAGCGACATTCCCATCAGGGATTGGTGGCTCCAGCAATATCCCCATGGGTAAATGCAGGCGTATTAACTTGATTTTGTCCAAAGCCTGACCCCCATCCCCGACCAACAAAGTCGGGGATTTTTTCGCCTTGACAATTTAGTAAACTTATACTAAATTTAACCAGGAAAGAAATTCATGTCACCCAGAACCTACAAACCCTCCCTGACAACCAAAGCGAACATCCTGCAAAAGGCGGTGGAATTGTTCAACGAGAACGGCACGGCGGCAGTCTCGATGAATGCGCTCGCCGAAGCCTGCGGGATCAGCGCGGGCAATTTGCAATATCACTACCGCAACAAGCAGGAAGTGATCCGCGCGGTTTTGGAGACGATGTTCAAGCAGTTCGATGTCATCTATGAGCCCGTCGCCGCCCCGTTCACGCTCGACACTTTGCGTCATGTCATGCGCTTGAACTTCGGGTTGATCTGGAAGTACCGCTTCTTCTACCGCGAGTTTGCGGCTTTGCTTCGCAACGACAAGGCGCTGGCAAAACGCCACCGAGAGATTCAGGAGATCAGACTCGCAGAGCAGGAACAACTCATTAAAGGGCTGGCAGGCTCGGGCGGAGTCCGAAGCGATTTGAGTCTTGATGAGTTGCGGAACGTCATCCTCATCGGCTGGGTGATTGGAAATACCTGGTTATCCTTCGCCGAAAGCATGGGGCAGAGAATCAACGAAGCCGCGCTGGAGCAGGCGGTGGAGATCATGGTGCAGCATTACAAACCTTATTTGGAGACGAAATGAATACAAATACACTTCGCAAATGGACGGGCTGGTTCTTTATTGCAGGAGTCGTGCTGGTCAATATCCCTTACACGCTTTTGATCATGAACTTCGATTATCCCGATATTTTGCGCGAACCCGCAGGCGATATTTTGACCCGCTTCCACGCGGGCGGCGCGGATCTGATTTACACCTGGCTGGCTTTCGCGTGGGTGGGATTGCCCCTGTTGTTCGGCATCATCCTGCTCGATAAAGCCATCGAAAATGATTCACCGCTGATCCAAATCGCAAAGACCGCAGGCATTATCGGCGCGTTGACTCAAATGACAGGTTTGTTGCGCTGGGTGTTCGTTGTGCCCGTAATTGCAAACACGTACGCCAACCCAGCCGCCAGCGACGCCGCAAAAGAAGCCGCGCTGGTTGCGTTTCAAGTCGTTCACCAATATGGCGGCGTGGTGATGGGCGAACATCTTGGACAGGCGTTCACCATTTTGTGGATGGCGCTGGTTTCGGCGGCGATGTTCAAATCAAATATTTTCAAGCCGTGGCTGGGCTGGTTTGGGTTTGCCGCTTCGGCGGTGTACATCCTCGCGCAAACTGAACTACTGGCAACGGTTATTCCCAATATCGGCGTTGTCGAAATTGCAGGGCTGGCGGGCAGTCTGCTCTGGCTGGCGTGGATGATTGTTTTGGGAATCTTTTTGGTGAGGGCGAAATGAAACTTTCACGACGCGACTTTCTTAAACTTGGCGGCGTCACATTGGTTGCCGTTGCAGGCGGGAGCATACTCCGCGCGGTGGATCAAGGGGTGTTCAGCGTTGGGCACGGCATTGCGTATGAGCCGTGGAAAAATTGGCGCGACGCGCAAACGCCCATTGAGCGCATCGTCGCGGCAAGACGAATCGCCCAACACGAAAGTTCGTCTGCGGACTTCCACACGGGCGACATTTCTGCCCTGACGAAAGAATCTGCGGACGTGGTTTCCGCCGCCTCCCTGCTTGCGGTTCTTCCCGACCGAGAGGCGGGTCTGCATTCCCTCTGGCGGACTCTACGCCCCGGCGGGACCCTGCTCATCGTCGAGCCGACGCGCTCGATGACTGTGGACAACGCCAACCGCGCCATCCAAAACGGACTTCCCCAAAAACGCATCAACGGCTTGCGGATGTGGGCAACCGCGCGGCAAGGCAACATCGTTGACCCCGCCATCTACGAAACGCTGGACGCGGAAGCCATTCGCGCCGTGTCCCTCCTTCAAGGTCTCGCGGGCGCGTGGATCATTCAGAAAAAGGAATTTGCCACCGCGTATCCAAATTAAGAGTTTGCAAAGGCATGACGAGACAGGCAGGTGATAGACCTTCGAGTTTTTGAACTCGAAGGTCTTTTCAGATATTGACAACTCTTCCAAATACGTGTATATACACTCATCATGTTCAAAAACCTGCCCAAGGAAAGCCTGTATGAGTTTGCGCGTCAAGCCGTGCCGTGTGTGGGGTTCAACACCCGCCGCGCGACGCGGCTCATCACGCAGTATTACGACAAGGCATTGGCTCCCGCGGGTCTGCGTTCGACGCAGTATTCGCTGTTAAGCCTGCTCTCAATGATGGGTGAAGCGCCGATGCAGGAAGCCGCCTACGTGCTGGCGATGGATCGGACGACTCTGACTCGGAACTTGAATCCACTTGTGAGGCAGGGACTGGTCAAGATCAAGGTGGGAAGTGACCGCCGTTCCCGCCCGTTGGCAATCACGCCGAAGGGACAGTCCGCGCTGGAGAAGGCGCTCCCCTACTGGCAGGAGGCGCAGTCCCTTATTGTGGATAAGATCGGTGCAGAGCAATGGGACATGATGATGCGAGGATTACATCAAATTTCAATGATCGTTGAAGAAACGTAGTTTGTCATTGCGAGACGGCGCTCTTCCGTCGAAGTAACCTCATCTGCAAACCAGGAGATTGCTTCGCGAGAGACGCTCGCAATGACGATATCCAAAAGAGGAGACAACATGAAC
Source organism: Chloroflexota bacterium (assembly GCA_037440205.1). GTDB lineage: Bacteria > Chloroflexota > Anaerolineae > Anaerolineales > Villigracilaceae > Villigracilis. Next base: position 1,435 of record JBBIUO010000138.1, on the reverse strand, counting down.
AACAAATCAAAACCCACCTGGCTCGACGTGAACGAATTCCCGTTCCAATCGCATTATTTTTCCACCCCGCATGGCGATATGCACTACGTTGACGAAGGCGCGGGCGACCCGATTGTCTTTGTGCCTGGCAACCCGTCGTGGTCGTTCGAGGCGCGGAATGTTATCAAAGCCCTGTCGGGGCAGTTCCGCTGCATCGCGGTTGACCATATCGGCTTCGGACTCTCTGACAAGCCGCAGGATTTTTCGTACACGCCGAAGGATCACGCCGCGAATCTCGAAGCGCTGCTCGACTCGCTCAAACTGGAACGCATCACTTTCGTCGTCGGCGATTGGGGCGGTCCCATCGGGCTTTCGTACGCGATCAAGCATCCCGAAAAGATAAAATCTGTTGTTATCACCAACACCTTTTTGTGGTCGGTAAAGAACGATTGGTATTATCAGGCGTTCAGCAATTTCATGGGCGGCGCGTTGGGCGGATGGTTGATCCGCAACAGGAATTCCTTCGCGCAAAACGTGATGACGATGGCGTACGGCGACAAATCGAAACTGACGCCCAACATCCACAAGCATTATCTGAACACGGACCCGAACGAACGCAAGGGACACTGGGTCTTCCCCGGGCAGATCATCGGCGCATCAGACTGGCTCGCCTCGCTCTGGGACAAACGCGCCGCGCTGAACGGCAGGGTCAAACTTATCGCCTGGGGCGGGAAGGACATCGCCTTCCGCGAGAAGCAACTGCAAACGTGGATCAAGGAATTCCCGCAGGCGAGAGTGATCCGCTTCCCCGAGTCGGGACATTACATCACCGAAGAGAATCCCATCGAGTTGGCGCGAGCAATTATTGAGATGAACGAGGCGATGAACGCCTGAGCGGGTCAGGGCTGGGAGGACGTATTTGCGGTTCTGATTCTCAAGACCTGCCCCGCCACAATCAGGTTTGGGTTGGTAAGGCCGTTATCTGCCAGCAAGGTTTCCAGGCTTATGCCAAATTTAAGAGCAATGAGGCCAAGTGTATCGCCTGGTTTAACCGTGTACGTGATGAAGATTTCAGCAGGCGTCGCAGTGAAAGTGGCCGTGTAAAAAACGGAAACGATCGGACCTGGGAGCGGTGTTGAAGTGGGTTCGAGATTCGCTGTTTCCTCTCCCAGAGGATACTCGGAACAGGTTGGATGGCGTTCCCCCTCGAAGTACAACTTCCATTCCACCGGCGTCAGGTTTCGGCCTGCATACGCACATGCGGCATCGCGGAGGTTATCCGGATCCATGGACCAAAATCGCAATGTCTGATCCGACGCCACCGTGATGACCCATTTGCCGTCATTGGAGAATCCCGCATACAACAGATTTCCCCGGTGCCCCTGCAGGATGATGGGGTTATCGTTTCGGGTGCCGGTGCTCGCGTCCGCTTCTTCAATATTCCACAAATAGGCGT
>JBBIUO010000137.1:8734-9893 GCA_037440205.1 Chloroflexota bacterium | reverse complement strand
GGCGAAATTTATTTCGCCCTGCGCTACGAAGACCTGCTCTCGACTCCCTTCGAGGAGATGAGCAAATTCTGGAACTTCCTCGGCGTGAAAAGTATCGACCCCTCCCTCGATAGAACTCTGCGCGATGAAATGTCCTCCAATCCCGATGAAGAATGGCAATCCAAACGCAACGGGGACATCTCGTCATTTTTGCCGAAGGGACAGGTTGGCAACTGGGCGCGCCTGTTCACCGAACGAGATAAATCCATTTTCAAGGAAGTTGCGGGCGGGATGCTCGTCCGCTGGAAATATGAGAAGGATTTGAACTGGTAGGTAATCCGTACCGCAAAATTCATTTTGCGTCTGTGTTTTGCGAAAAATGGCCACTCACAAGATAAATCTCCCTGGCACTTGCACGCCAGGGCAAGTGTTTGGTATGACAATACCCCTCGAAGCAGAATCAGTTTTCGGTTAAGTGCGAAGCGTTTTTTCATCGTGAAGGAAATATCCCCTTTGAACCTCCTCCAAAAAATCCCCCGCTGGGAAAAAACCATCCCCGTTTACGCCATCATCGTCGTGATGATTTATACCTGGTCGCTCCTGCATTTTTTCTGGCGGCTTCCGAGCTGGCTGAATTTTTCAACGCTGGGCGATGTTGCGATTCTTTTTTTCTACATGGTTGTTGTCAATTTCATCGAAAGCGTCTCGATTCTTCTTGCCATGATTTTGCTCTGCGCGGCGCTCCCGTCGAAATGGTTCTTGGAATCGTTTACGACGAAGGCGAGTCTGCTTGCCTTGCTCGGCCTGGGAAGTTTGATGGCCTTCAACCAAAACCTGCGCGATGATTTGATTTTCTTCACGGGGATGATCGTGATCGTCCTTGCATTGACCTTCCTGCTCGACCGCGTCGAATTTGTCCGCAAAATTTTGGAAGAACTCGCAAATCGCATGACCGTTTTCCTGTACATCTGGATGCCGATCAGCGCGATTGCGCTTTTGATCGTGTTGGTAAGAAATATCTTTTCGCCCTGAGCGCAGTCGAAGGGCATTCGGAATATCAATGCAAAAATTCACCCGCCGTAGTTTTTTGAAATTACTCGGAGCCGCCGCGCCTGCCGTGCTGTGGCCCCGGCTCGCTTCGCGGATCAACGCAGGCGGATCGTCGCTTCCGAATATCATC
>JBBIUO010000137.1:8424-8715 GCA_037440205.1 Chloroflexota bacterium | reverse complement strand
ATCTCTCGGTGTACGGATATCCGCGCCCCACCTCGCCGACGCTGGAGCGTTTTGCGGAACGAGCGACGGTCTATCACTCACACACCTCCAGCGGAAATTACACCATCCCCGGCGTTGCCTCCATCATGACCGGTACCTATCCGTGGAAACATCGCGCCATCAATCATCGCGGCGCAATCAGGCAAAGCATGGTGGAAAAGAATCTGTTCCGCGTGCTGGGCAGTGACTATCATCGGCTGGCTTTTCCGCAAAATTTCTGGACGAACCTCATCCTCGCTCAATTTCAAAACG
>JBBIUO010000137.1:412-8391 GCA_037440205.1 Chloroflexota bacterium | reverse complement strand
GCGCATTCGCCGAATTGAATTTTTTGGTGAGCGATTATTTCCCCAACGACAAAAACATGGCCGCGCGCGCATTGGATGATTTCGCGTTCAACATCGCGGGCGATCCTCCGTCTTTGTTATTTGGCACACTGGAGCGGATGCTGTATTCGCGTCAAAGCAACAACCTGCCAGCGGACGGGTATCACGATGAGATTCCGCACGATGTAAATTACCCGATCAATTTTCGGCTGGAGAAAGTATTCGACGGCTTGATTTCTCTTTTTTCCGAACTCGCTTCGCCGTTCTTCACCTACCTGCACCTGCTTCCGCCGCACACGCCTTATCGTCCCACCGACAGATTTTTCAACGCCTTCCGCGACGGGATGAAACCCCTTCGTAAGCCTGTCCATCGCTTCGCGGATGGCACATCCAATTCCGACCTTAACCTTGCACGCCGCTTGTACGATGAATACATCGCATCCCTCGATTGGGAATTGAGCAGGCTGTTGGATTCACTCGAAAGCCAGGGTTTGTTTGAAAATAGTTATGTGGTCATCACCGCCGATCACGGCGAGATGTTCGAACGCGGCGAAAAGGGACATTCCACGCCGCTGTTGTACGACCCGGTCATTCACATCCCACTGCTGGTCTCCGCTCCGGGGCAAACATCCCGCCGCGATGTTTTCACTCCCACCAATTCAGTGGATTTACTTCCCACCTTTACACAACTCGCAGGCAAACCGATTCCCGATTGGTGCGATGGAAAATTGCTGCCCGCGCTCGGCGGCGAGGAAGAACCCGAAAGAAGCGTCTACGCCGTGGAAGCAAAACTTAGCCCCGCAAATGGGACTCTCAACAAAGCCACCGTCGCCCTGCAAAAGGGAAACCGCAAACTCATCTATTACACAGGCTACGAAGAGGAAGACTCCTTTGAGTTGTATGATTTGAGCGAAGACATCGAAGAACTCACCGATTTGTATCCCGAAAAGCCTGCCTTCGCAAAACAAATGAAGGAAGAATTACTCGAAGCGTTTTTTGAGTCAAACAAACAGTAATGCGTACTTGGTGCTCTCTTGCGCCAACAAGCGCTCATTCAATCGCTATAAAGGAAAACAAAATGCCCAATGTTTCCATTCGTCACTACCAACCTGAAACCGACCTGACAGCCCTTTCACACATGTTGACCGAGATTGAATCCATTGACCGCGACGGGGAGGAAACCTCCGAAGAATTCCTGCGCTCCATGAGGGAGTGGCCGAATTTCGATCCCGATAAAAACGTATGGGTGGCGGAATTGGATGGCGCATTCGTCGGCTACGGGCAGATTCTTCCAAAGTCCGACAACATTTCCTCGATCTACGTTGTGACGCATCCAAACCAGCGCAGGCAGGGACTTGGAAACCAACTGCTTGAACTTGTCCTTTCGCGCGCCCGCGAGGTCAAATCCAAACGAATGATTGTCTACACCACAGGACGCAACACAGCGTCCAATGCCTTCCTGAAGCATCACGGGTTTGAAGTGGCCGGCACATCGGGTGTCATGCTTGCGCCTGTAAGCGATCTTCCCTCCGCAGAAATTCCGTCGGGTTATTCTTTGCGCCGCCATACCGAAGTGGGCGATCCGCAAATCGTTGTCCAGGCATTGGATCAATGTTACAAGGGCATGGTTGGACATCACCAAAACGTCACCAGCGCAGACCGTTTCATAAATTATTACGGCGAAGAAGGAATCCATTTGTTATTCGATGAAAGCGGCAGAGTAATTGGCGTTTGCGCGGCAAAACCGCAGGGCAAGAGCGATGAAAGTGATCTGTTGGATGCGCCCGGTTTAATCAAAGAATACCGCCAACGGGGTTTTCAACATTTCCTTGCGCTCGCCGTCATGAACTGGCTTCGTAAAAAAGGGACTCGTCCCATCACGCTCGAATATTGGGGCGATGACGAAAAAGCAATCGCAATCTATCGCGGGCTTGGATTTGAGCTGGTCAATGAGCAGTTGACCTATCACAAGGAGATCGAATGAAATTCCTGATCGCAGGCCTCGGCTCCATTGGCCACCGTCACTTTCGCAACCTGATCGCCCTCGGCGAAAAAGATATCATTTTGCTTCGCACGCGCAAAGCCACATTGCCCGATGACGAACTCGCGGGCTACCCTGTCGAAACCGATTTGCGCGAAGCGCTGAAGAAACACAATCCCGACGCCGTCGTCGTTGCAAACCCAACTTCATTGCACCTGCAAACAGCTGTCCCTGCGGCGGAAGCGGGTTGTCACATCCTGCTCGAAAAACCCATTTCGCATTCGCTCGATGGACTCGATGAATTGCAAACCGTCGCCGAAAAAAACGGAAGCAGGATTCTAATCGGCTTTCAATTTCGCTATCACCCCACGCTCAATAAAGCGCGCGAGTTGATTCAAGCGGGCGCGCTTGGAAAAGTTTTAACTGTTCACGCGCATTGGGGCGAGTATCTTCCGCAGTGGCATCCCTGGGAGGATTATCGTCAGAGTTACGCCGCGCGCGCCGATCTGGGCGGCGGCGTCATCGTCACACTCACACATCCGTTCGATTATCTGCGTTTTCTTTTGGGCGATGTCGAATCGCTTTGGTCTTTCAACGGGCATCTTTCCCCGCTCGAGTTGGATGTGGAGGATGTTGCCGAGATCGGTTTGAAATTTTCGAGCGGGGCGGTCGGCGGCGTGCATCTCAATTATTTTCAACGCCCGCCCGTTCATCGCTTGGAAATTGTCGGGACGGATGGCACGATGCGCTGGGATAATGCGGATGGGATTCTGCACCACTTCAAAATGCCCGCCGCCTTCGGTTCCTACTCCGACCTGCCGCCTGCTCCCGTTTCCGAATCATATTCTCCCCCGGAAAATTTTGACCGCAACCAATTGTTCATTTCCCAAACCAAACACTTTATTGACGTTGTTCGCGGAAATGCAAAACCCATCTGCACATTGACCGACGGCATCCGTGCATTGCAAATGGCGCTGGCCGCTTACAAATCGCAGAAGACGGCGCGATTAATTAAAGTTGGCAATCACTTCTAATGTGACTGCCAACTGTTACTTTGCAACCACCCTATCCCATAAAATATTCGGCGAATCTTTCAGCAGGTACACCTTTATCTTTTCCCCAATCACAGCCTGGACGTAATCCTTTTTCAAATACGGCGCGGCTTCGGCGTCGGTGCCTTCCCAAATGGAGACGATGACGTCGGGCTTGAGTTTTCCGAAGGTGTAGGCGTAATCCCACTTCATGTGACCGGGCCGCATAAATGGGACATCTTCCACGCTCATCGGCGTGCGCACGTTTTGATGCGCGATGTACGGGTCGGCTTTGCCGAGGATGTCAATCGCGTAGCGGTCGGGCAGGAGGTAGGGAATGGTCCCCGCGCCGACGACAGCGACGGATGCCCCGGGCTTGGTCACGTTTTGGATGGCAAGCGCCACCTGCAAATTGCGGTCACTGCCTGCCACATAATCGGGCCGCCGCGTGAAGTTCCACCGCTCGATGGATTTCCACTCGCCGATCAAGGCATTGAAGTTGAGGAGGGAAAACGTAAAAAGAACAACGAACACAACCCGCCAGCCAACTTGAAAGATCATTCCTTCGTGACCCTTCGTGTCCTTCGTGGTTAAACTTTCTCCCGCCTTCTTCAACAACTCCACCGCCGCCCACGAAAACATGACGAAGAACAACGGCATGGCAATGACAATATACCGATTCGCGCCGCCGTGATTCTCCCACGCATCCCCGCCGACATAGACCGAATACGCCGCCTGCCCGATGAAGACCAGCGCAAGCAAGGTCACCTTCCAATCGCGGCGGAAGAGAAAAATTGTGAACGGCAAAAGGAAGAGGACCCAATTGGAATAATAAGCAAATTGCACTAACGCATACAATCCGCGCAGGATGCGCAGGGTAAAAGGCCAGCCCTCCACTTTGAGATAGTACGTGTTGGGAAGCAGTGCGCCGTAGTAAAGATAGCGTGCCAGCGTCTGTCCGCCAAGCGAGAGGATGAGTAATCCAGTCCCCCAAATCAAATGCTGTCTGCGATTCTCTTTTTGCACGAAGAACATAACTGCCAGGATAACTATGTAGGGGACAGCCATGTCAAAGCGGACGAGGGTGGAAACTGCCAAAATAATGTAAACCCAAATGTTGAATTTTCCATCACTTTTTAGAATCAGCCAGACGACCCCGGTCAGCATCAGGGCGAGCAGACTCACTTCCATGCCGAGCAGACCATAGGAATTGAGCGGCGCATAGAACGCGGTCAATGTCACGGCGGAGAGCATGGCGAAGAGGTCACTGCTAAAGTGTTCGACAATGCTTTTAACGAGTAGCAGGTTGAGGGTCAGGAATGAAGCGCCGATGATTTGGATCACGAGTCCCGTTTGATTCAATCCAATCGGAAAAAGATGCACGAGCGCCATGAGTCCCACCCAGAGCGGATTGGTGAATCCTTCCACACGTTCGCCTGCGTTCCAGACGGGGCCGAGGCCGTGCGCGAGGTTGTAGGCGTAGCGCATCGAGATCATCGCGTCGTCGAATAGCACGTAGTAGGTTTTACCTTCGATGACGAAACTTGTGGCGGCGATGTAACGCTGGCAATAATAAATGTAACCAAATACAAGCAGGGCGAATAAAAGATTGCGAAGAGATTTGGAATTCATGAGGAAGATTATATCGTAACGACGATTCGCCCTGAGCGAAGTCGAAGAACATGCCCTTCGACTTCGCTCAGAACGTAATCAACCGCTCCAAAATTCACCGACTGAATTTTGGAGTATAATTCGCGCTTGTATTTGAAAATCCGTAGTAACGACACTTCGGCAGGCTCAGTGCAAGCTTCAGTCGTTGGCGGTTTGAACGACTAAAGTCGTTACTACAAATTCATGGAGTAAACAATGGCAAAAGCAAAACTCATTCCCCCATACGGCGGAAAACTGGTAAACCTGGTGGTTGAAGGAAAGGAACGTGAAGAACTTCTGGCGCGCGCCGGGAAACTTCCTTCCATCAAAATCACCATGCGTAATTTGTGCGACCTTGAACTGATCGCCACCGGCGGTTTTTCCCCGCTGAAGACGTTCATGGGCAAGGCCGATTATGACCGCGTGTTGAAGGAAATGCGCCTCGCGGATGGAACCCTCTTCCCGCTTCCCATCACGCTGACGGCTGATCCAAAGGAATTGCCCACCGTCGGCGAGGAATTGGCGCTTCGCAACGCGAACTTTGAATTGATCGCTGTGATGACGCTCGACGAAGTCTATCACTGGGATGTGGAAACCGAAGCCGCGCTGGCGTATGGCTCCACCGATCCGAAGCACCCGATGGTTTCTGAAATGGGGCGCTGGAACAAGGTCTGCATCACCGGCCCGATGAAGGTTGTAAATCTTCCCAAGTATTACGATTTTGTGAATCTCCGCCACACACCGACGCAGGTGCGCGAAATGCTCGAAGGGATGGGGCATGACAATGTGGTCGCGTTCCAAACGCGCAATCCCCTGCATCGCATTCATGAAGAACTGACCAAACGTGCCGCCGCGCAGGTGAATGGCTCTTTGCTGGTTCATCCCGTCGTTGGCATGACCAAGCCCGGCGACGTGGATCACTACACCCGTGTCCGCACGTACAAGGCGTTGGTGGATAATTACTACGATCAGAAGAGCACCATGCTCAGCCTGCTTCCGCTTGCCATGCGCATGGCGGGACCAAAGGAAGCATTGCTTCATGCCATCATCCGCCGTAATCACGGCGCGAATCATTTCATCGTCGGGCGCGATCACGCGGGGCCGGGAAATGATTCGACCGGCAAGCCGTTCTACGGTCCGTATGACGCGCAGGAGATCATGAAGCAATACGAGGCCGAACTCGGCGTCAAGATGGTTCCGTTCGAAATGCTTGTCTATCTTCCCGATGAAGAACGCTACGTGGAGGAAAAGGATGTGCCGAAAGGCGCGAAGGTTGCCAACATCTCCGGCACACAGGTGCGCGATGATTATCTTGCAAAAGGCAAATTGCTCCCCGAATGGTTCACCCGCCCGGAGACCGCAGAAATTTTGCGCGAGATGTATCCGCCGCGCCACAAGCAGGGCTTTTGCATCTGGTTCACCGGCTTGAGCGGCTCGGGCAAATCGGCTACCACGCAGGTGCTCACCACCCTCCTGCTCGAACGCGGACGCGAAACAGCCATCCTCGACGGCGACGTAGTCCGCACGCATCTTTCCAAAGGCCTCGGCTTCAGCAAGGAAGACCGCGACACGAACATCCTGCGCATTGGCTTCGTGGCCGGCGAAATCGTCCACGCGGGCGGCATCGTCATTTGCGCGGCCATCAGCCCCTACCGCGCCACCCGCAACGAAGCCCGCAAGATGGTGGGCGAAAACTTCGTTGAAATCTTCATGGATACGCCCGTCGAAGTCTGCGAACAGCGCGACGTGAAAGGCCTGTATGCCAAGGCGCGTCAGGCCATGCAGGATGGCAAGCCGATGGGCTTCACCGGCGTGGACGATCCCTACGAGCCGCCGATCAAACCCGAGATCACGCTCAAAGGTTTCGGCGCGACTCCCGAAGAGAACGCCCACATCATCATCAAATATCTGGAAGACCAGGGCTTCCTTTTGCCTGTGAAGTAAATCTGAATAGGAGGTGACAGTCATCTTAGATGACTGTCACCTGTTTGTTTTCTCATGACCAAACAACGCGCCGCATCGCTCCTGACCCTCGGCCTGCTTGCCGCGCTAGGGACATTTTCCATCCTTTATGCGACTCCCGAAGGACTCGGCCTTTCCGATGATTCCATCGCATACATTGCCGGGGCGCGCAGTCTCTTAAGTGGACAGGGCTATCGCGAAGCATGGCTGGCCTCGAACCAGCCTGTCACACACTTTCCCCCGGGCTTTTCCTCCCTCCTTGCCTTGATCGGTCTCAGCGGGCTTGATCCCATTCGCGGCGCGCGTTTTTTGAATGCGCTGTTGTTTGGCGTAAACACATTTTTGCTTGGCCTCATCGGCTGGCGCATGACCAGATCGCAAATTGCAGGAATCGTGCTTGCCCTGCTCTTTGTCCTGAACGCCTCGCTGTTTAAAGTCCATGCCGTGGCGATGAGCGAACCGCTTTATATTTTTTTCAGTCTCGCCGCGTTTTTGACCTTTGCAAAAGGGGAGCAGGGCAAGAATTGGTTGATTGCCACAGGCATTTTTACTGCCCTTGCTTACCTCACACGCTATGCGGGACTCGCCCTGCTTGCCACGTTTTTATTCGCCCTCATCCTTTTGCGCGAAAACTGGAAACAACGATTGACAAGTGCAGGCTGGTTCCTTGCCGGTTTCATCCCTTTTGCGCTGGCATGGAGCGTCCGCAACAAACTCGTCGCGGAGAACGCCACGAATCGCAGGCTGGTTTATCACCCGTTGACAACCGAAAACATCCAGGCCGGCATTTACAACTTCTCTGAATTTCTCGTCCCGGTGGAAACCTGGCGGCGCGCGCTCGTCAAAGATTACAACCTGCTGTTTTTCACCCTCATCATTATTGCTTTTATCATTCTCGTTTGGGTCGTTTCAAAAGGATTGAAGAAATTTTTCCAGCCATCCACCGAGACACCCGAAATCCTGCCCTTCGCCAACGGACTTTACATCTTCGGCTATCTTGCGTCCATTCTTTCTTCAATGATGCTGTTCGATGCCAGCACCAAATTCAAGGCACGGATCAATGCGCCGATTTATATCTCCCTGCTGATTCTTCTGGTGTGGCTTGGGTTCTGGCTCTGGCAAAAACGGACATTGCTTTGGCGCGGGGTTGTCATTGGTTTTGCCGTTTTCGTTCTCGTTCTTTCCAGCCGCGAAACAAGCGATGTGATCGCCCAACTCCACAAAGGCGGGCAGGGATACGCCTCCTTCCAATGGTATGATTCGGAGGCGATGGATTTTCTAAGCAGGCTTCCCGAAGGCACGCGCATCTACACCAATCAGGCTGGGCCTGTCTATCT
>JBBIUO010000137.1:0-315 GCA_037440205.1 Chloroflexota bacterium | reverse complement strand
TGTCCTTTCCGGTAACGCCGTGCTGGCCCTTTTCAAATTCAGCTCGGAAGAGGAGGATGTGCAAAGCATCTATCTTCAACTGGCGGATGGGTTGTATCCCGCCTTCGATAAACGCGGCGATAAAATTTATACGGCTTTTCCGTAAGACAAAATTAATTTCGTCTTACAAAAGGAATTCACATGACCATTCTCGATAAATTCAGTTTGAAAGATAAAGTCGCCATCGTCACCGGCGGGGTGGGGCTGCTCGGCGCGGAGTTTTGCAAAACGCTTGCGGAGGCGGGAGCCTCTGTCGGGGTGGCCGATCTCAATGGC
>JBBIUO010000136.1:0-10020 GCA_037440205.1 Chloroflexota bacterium | reverse complement strand
TCATCGGCAATGAAACAATGGGCTGGAAAGTGGCATGGTCGGATCGCATGATTTCGTTCTACACCAGTGTCTGGTTCTTTGCTGTAATCTGGTATCCCTTTCGTCGAAGAATCAAGCCGTTATCATGGTGGGGATTTGCGCTTCTCCTGCTCCCGCTTATGCTCGACGGCGGCACACATGCGATCAGTGATTTCGCCGGCATAGGGTCGGGGTTTCGTGATACAAATACATGGCTGGCCCTATTAACGAACCATGCCTTCTCCGCGACGTTTTATTCAGGCGACGCGCTCGGTTCATTCAACTCCATCATGCGCTTCATCACCGGGCTGTTGGCTGGATTGGGCATCGTCTGGCTGGCATTCCCATACATGCATCAGACGCAGGCTTATAATCAGCAACTGGAAGAGTTGAATTATGCCAAAGTCATCGAACAGATCAAAACCCAAAATACGCATTCTCCTGGCGGATGATCATCACATCGTCCGCGCGGGGGTGAGGCAACTGCTTGAAAGCGCAACCGATCTCCAGGTCATTGCCGAGGCGGGGGATGGGGAGGAGGCGCAGGCGCTGATCCAGAAGCACAAACCCGATGTCGCCGTGCTGGACATCCAAATGCCGAAAGCCAGCGGCATCGAAGTGACGCGCTGGGTTCGTTCCCATCTGCCCGAAGTGGGCGTTTTGATTCTCACCGCCTATGACGATGACCCGTATGTGATGGCGGTGCTTCAAGCGGGCGCGAATGGATATGTCCTCAAAACAGGTCAGGCGGATGAACTGATCCAGGCGGTGCGCGATGTGCATGAGGGCAAATCTGCGCTCGACCCGTCCATCACGCGCAAGTTGATGTCCAACATCTTCAAAGGATCCGAAAAGAAGATCGTCGAACCGTTGACGGATCGCGAGCTCGATGTATTGCGTCTCGCTGCAAAGGGATTCACCAATAAAGCCATTGGCGTGCAACTCAGCATCAGCGACCGCACCGTGCAGGGGCATCTCGCGCACATCTTCGCCAAACTGCAAGCCAACAGCCGCACCGAAGCTGTGATGCGCGCGGTTTCATTGGGATTAATCTCGCAGGACGCGGGTACGTTGGTCGAGGAGTAGGAATATGCCGCAACGTTCACGTTGCACTGGTCGCAAGATACCCTTTGGCACGCTCAGGACAAGAATCTTGCGGTACAACATAAAACAACCCAATGAAAAACAACCAACCAACCCGCCCCCTCCTCTGGCGCAGTCTGACCCTGCGGATGATCGCGACCATCTTCCTGCCGTTGACCTTGCTTTCGACGGCCATTGCAGTCGGGAGCATTCTGTATCACCAGTGGGAAATGAGCCAGCATCTTACCGAGGAAGCATATAAGATCGCCACCGACCTGACGTTGGAATTTACGCTCTTCGCGCCGCTGGTATTGATCCCGCCTTTGTTGTTTGCGGTTGCCGCATTGTGGTTCGCCGCGCGGCAGATCATCCAGCCGTTACAGGAACTCGAATCAAGATCGGCGGCATTGGCGTGGGGAGATTTTGAAGCCATCCGAGAATCCGTTGGCGGGATTTCCGAAGTGCGGCACCTGCAAATGGAACTGACAGAAATGTCTCGCAAGGTGAAAGCCGCACAGGAGGGACTGCATGACTACATCGGCGCGATCACCTCGGCACAGGAAGATGAACGCGCCAGACTGGCGCGTGAATTGCATGATGACACCATTCAGGCAGTGATTGCTTTGAAACAGCGTGTTCAACTCGCCCAGAAATTGGTCAAGGACCAGAACGGGGAACAATCGCTCAGGGAGCTGGAGTCCCTTGCGGAACAGACGATTGAGAATTTGCGCCGCCTGACACGCGCCCTGCGCCCCATTTACCTGGAAGACCTGGGGTTGGTCACCGCGCTGGAAATGCTGGCGCGTGAAATGAGTCAGAATCATCAGCTCAGTGTGGATTTCCAAAAGACAGGGAATGAGCGGCGTCTCTCGCGTGAAGTGGAACTGTCGCTGTATCGCATCGCACAGGAGGCGTTGAATAATGTCGTCAAACATTCCAGGGCAACGCGCGCCGGCTTGTCCATCAGTTATGCTGATCCAGAAATAACATTGGTAATTACGGATAACGGCAACGGTTTTGTCGCCCCTGCCAGTCCCACCGAGTTTGCTCCCAACGGACATTTTGGACTGCTCGGCATTCACGAACGCGCCGACTTGATCGGGGCGCGGCTTGAGATTGAATCCGCTTTGGGTGGGGGAACCAGGCTGAGGCTTGTCTTGAGCAATGTTACCAGGTCATGAAGCGATCAGGCTGAAGGCGATGGTCACTATGGTTCCCCCGTTCTTAAAACTTTCGATGGTAATTTCCCCATCGTGGGCGCTGACAATGTCCTTCGCAATGGCGAGACCCAATCCCGCGCCATGATTCGTGCGTGATTCTTCTACGCGGTAGAAACGGTCAAAAATATGCGGGATATGTTCGGCTGGAATTCCAATGCCTGTATCTTCCACTTTTACCAAAATATTTTTTTCATTTTGGCTTGCTGAAATATTTATCCCGCCGCGCTCTGTGTATTTGATGGCGTTATCCAGCAAATTTACGAACAAGCGAATCAACTCGTCGCTATCGCCCAACAAAATCAGGTTTTCGGAAGTTTCGCAGTTAAGCGAAAGTTTTTTTGCTTCGGCTAACGGACGCAAAGAATCTGAAACATCTTTCAAGAGTATCGAGAGATTTACTTCTTCAAACAAGTTTTTATTTTGCTTGTCGCCGCGTGCCAAGCGCAATAAATTTTCTACCAAAGTTCGCAAGCGATCTGTTTCTTCGGTCAAGTCGTCAAAGGCTTGTTCGTATTCTTCGGGCGTGCGCCGTTTCTCGCGTATCATGCCAAGAATGGCTTGCATGGCGGTTAACGGCGTGCGGAGTTCGTGCGAGGCGTCATTGGTAAACTGGCGTTCACGTTGAAAAGAATCATCAAGCCGCGCAAGCATATCATTTAGGGTTTGCGTCAATCTTCCAACTTCATCATCTGTTACGGGAATATTCAATCTGGCTGAAAGGTCTTCGGCGGAAATTCGGCGGGCAGTTAAAGTAATTTGGTCAATTGGAGCAAGAGCGCGTGAAGCGAGAAAGTATCCACTGAATCCAGCGACGGTCACCAGAATTGGAATACTGATAAGCAAAGTGGTCAGCAATTTGTCGAGGATATCCTCCATGTCATTCAACGATTGCGCCACCTGAACGATGGCAAGCAGTTGGTTGTTGTCATAGACGGGTTCAGAGTACACGCGGACATTCGTTTGGCTGGTAGAGTCAGCGTAGGTGGAAAAAGACCGTGTGAGCGAAACAGGTAAATTGTGATAACGACCGAATTCCTGGATTACATTTCCCTGGGGAGTAAGAATGCGCACGGTGAAGCCGCTTCCACGCAAATCAGCGTTTTCGGGCGATTCGATGAGGCTGTCCGACAGGATAAGTTTCCCGTTATCAATGTTCAGTCCGGCAGCAACCTGCGAGGCGTTGATGGTGAGTGAATTGTCGAGCGCCGCGGAGAGTCCGCGCGCCATGTTGAAATAGACAAAGGCGCCAAACACAGTCAGGGTAGCGAGGAGCAAGCCCGATGTCCAGAGGGCGAAGCGGACGCGCAATGTGTTAATCCGTGCCATCGTCTTGCTCCGCCGAAAGGCGATAGCCCGCGCCGCGTATGGTGTGAATCAGTTTCACTTCAAAACCATCGTCAATTTTGCGGCGCAGGTTTTTGATGTAAACATCCACGACATTGGATTGATTGTAAACATCATAGTTCCAAACATGCTCGGCAATTTGGGTGCGGGTGAGAACGCGGTCAGGTTCGCGCATGAGACATTCCAACACGGCATATTCTTTTGAAGTCAGTTCAATGAGTTTGCCGCCGCGCTTGACGCGGCGCGTCAGTGTGTCTAATACCAAGTCTGCAATTTGAAGCAAAGGACTCTTTGGCTGCTCGGCAGTGCGGCGGGCCATGGCGCGTAAGCGGGCGAGAAGTTCTTTGAGCGCAAACGGCTTGACCAAATAATCATCTGCCCCTGCGTCCAATCCATTGACTCTATCGTCTACTGAATCGCGGGCAGTGAGCATAAGAATAGGCGTGCGGTTATCGCGCTTGCGTAACTCACGGCAAACGGTCAAGCCGTCCATTTCGGGCAAGAGAATATCAAGAATGATAATGTCATAAGGCGCGGCTTCGGCGTAATCCAATGCTTCCCGCCCTGTGAAAGCGGTATCTACTGCGTAGCCTTGTTCTTCCAGCCCGCGTTTGAGATAGGTTGAGATTTTTCTTTCGTCTTCGACGACCAATACTCGCATGATTGCTCCTGTGCTGTAGAACAAGTCTCAGACTTGTTCTACTCGTGCGAAGTATAGCGGTAAAAGATGAAGTTGACATGAAATGTAATGCGCCCCGATTTTCATCGAGGCGCATTGTGTTGATTGACTTGTGACTAATCTTCGGTGGGTTCAGTGCCGAGAACGCTTCCCGTCATCGCGTCCACTTTGACATCTGTACCATTGGAAAACTCGACGCTGTAAACTAACGCGCCGTTCTCATCGTCCAATTCCACTTTGACAGCCGTTCCCGCGTTCAAATAGGATTCGGCGGTCTTCTGCGCGGCTTCGGCGGTGATGGCGGGCGTACCCGTCGGCGCCGCGTCCTGACCATCTGCGGATTCGGCTTCTTCGCTGCCTTCGTTCTGGTCGCCGCATTGCAAGTCCACGTTGTCGGTGTCGGGCGCGTTCTGGACTTCGGCGGAGTCGTCATCTTGCTGGTCGCAGGCTTGACTCTGCGCGGGCGGATTTCCAGACTGGGCGAATACCTTCAGGCTGACCGCGCCCATCGCTCCCACCACGAGCAGGGCAATGGCGGCCAGCGCAATAAAACGATTGATCTTCATAGTTTGATCTCCTTTCTGAATTCAGCGGCATGCGCCGCTGTTGATTGGTATTCTAGCCAACGCAAATGAAGTAGTCGTGAAGTGAAAATGAATACCGCCAAAATCAAGATGAAGTTTTCTTCATGTAAGTTTCATTTGAGTTTCACTGCGGACAAGTATCCTTCGCTCAACAAAATTCAAAAGGAGAAAATCAAAATGAAAAATCGAATTCAACTTCTTGTCGTGTTGACCCTGATCGCGGCGGTTGCGCTCGCTGCTTGTGGCGGAAAATCTGCACAGCCTGTCCAGCCTGATGGCGAAGGCGGCGAAGGCGGCGTAGAAGCCGCGCTCGTGACCTATTCAGATTCAACACAGGGATTTGCAATTGGACATCCATCCACATGGTCACAGGACACCACCTTCACCAACGGCGTGAAATTTGTGGGCGGCGATGATTGGATGACGCTGGAATTTGTCACTGGCACAGACGCGCTGACCTATGCCAAAAATGATGTCGCGGCTGTCTCTGCCGCCTTCCCTGGCTTCAAGCAACTGGGCGATATTGCCGCCTCCACCGAAGTCAAGAACGCCATCATCCTCGGCTTCACATCAGACGGCAAATCCGCCGTGACAGGCAAAACCTTCACCGCGCACAACGAACGCTACTACATGCCGCTCGCCGATGGACGCATCGCCATTCTGACCGTTTACGGTCCCGAAAATCACTACGACCGCGAAGGCGTGCGTGACATTGCGCTGACCTTCAAGATGACAAAATAAAACCATGTCATTGCGAACGAGCGTTCTTTGCGAGTGAAGCAATCTCCTCGCTGACAGGGGGATTGCTTCGACGGAAGAGCGCCGTCTCGCAATGATACCAAAAGGAAGTCCTATGGAAGCCTTGCTTCTCAACAACCTCTACAAAATCTACAAAGAAGGCGTAACCGAAACCGTCGCATTGCGCGGCGTGGAGTTGAAAGTAAACTCTGGCGAGTTCGTCGCCATCACGGGACGCTCAGGCGCGGGCAAAAGCACCTTGCTGAATCTCATTGGCGGACTCGCCACACCCAGCGCGGGGCAAGTCGTCATTGACGGCGAAGACATTACCCGTATGAATGAAGGTGAACGCGCCGCATTCCGCCGCGACCACATCGGCATTGTTTATCAAATGGATAACCTGATTCCATTTCTCAGCGCGTTGGAAAATGTCATGCTCCCCATGCAAGCCGCCAAACGCAACGACTCGAAAAAACGAGCGATTCAACTGCTGGATGAAGTCGGCTTGAAGGAACGCATCAATCACAAGCCCGCGCAACTTTCAGGCGGCGAACGTCAGCGCGTGGCGATTGCTGTTGCGTTGGCGAATGAACCGTCGCTACTTCTTGCCGATGAATTGACAGGCGAACTCGACTCTGCCACCGCCGACAAGGTGATGGATATTCTGAGCGTACTTAACACCAGTCGCAAGTTGACTCTGGTGGTGGTGACCCACAATAAAACCGTCGCGGCGCGCGCCCGCAGACAAGTCAAAATTGCGGACGGAAAATTGTACGAAGGTGAGGCGGCTCATGTCTAATTTACTCCCCGATGTTGTTCTGCAAACTATAAACTTAAAACGCGAATATCGCGTAGGGCGTGAACGCGTGCTGGCATTGGACGATGTGAACATCGAAATCCGCCAGGGTGAATTTGTCGCCATCATGGGACCCAGCGGCAGCGGCAAGTCCACGCTGCTGAACCTGCTTGGCGGACTCGACCAGCCCACCAACGGCAAAGTGATCCTGGATGGGCATGATCTTTCGGAATACAACGAAGAGCAACTCGCCTCCATCCGACGCCAGAAGATGGGCTTCATCTTCCAGCGTCACGATCTGTTCCCCGTGCTGACCGCCCGCGAGAACGTCGAGTTTCCGATGTTGCTCAACGACCTTTCGGTGGCGGAACGCAACGCGCGCAGTACGCAGCTTCTCAACCTGG
Source organism: Chloroflexota bacterium (assembly GCA_037440205.1). GTDB lineage: Bacteria > Chloroflexota > Anaerolineae > Anaerolineales > Villigracilaceae > Villigracilis. The sequence continues at coordinate 3,154 of JBBIUO010000136.1, read as the reverse complement.
TGCAACTGGCGGAGAAAGCCGACTCGCTGCCCGAAGAACTTTCGGGCGGACAGCAGCAGCGTATCGGCATTGCCCGCGCCCTCGCCAACGCCGCCTCCATCCTGCTGGCGGATGAACCGACTGGCAATCTCGACAGCGCCACCTCGGAAGACATCATCGACTCGCTCATCGCCCTCAAACAAGCCCGCAACCTGACGCTCATCATGGTCACACATGATTCAGAAGTCGCCGCACATGCTGACCGTATCCTGCAATTGAAGGATGGTCGCCTGCTCGTTGGAAATGGAAGTGTAAAATGATTCTCTCGTATGCCTGGAAACTCGTGACGCGCAACCCGCGCCGCACGCTTACTTATCTCTTTGGTCTCGCCTTAGCCGTCGGGCTGTTCGCGGGCATCCTTTTCTTCGTGGATGTCACCGCCCGCCAGATGACCGCCACCGCCATCGCGCCCGTCAAGATTGACATCATCGCGCACGGCACAAAACCCGACGTGAATATCACGAACGCCGCGCCCACCATCGCCACGCAGCGCGGCGTCAGCGCAGCGGAACCCGTCTATGCCGCCGACTTTTCCTCCGCCGTGAAAGTGAACGGCAGTCACCCCTCGCCTGCGGGGCGCATGTTCGCTATCCAGCCGTCGTACCTGCAAACCTTTGATGTCCTGCAAATCAGTTCGGGCAAGTTTGACTCGTCGGGCGCGGTCATCAGTGAGGCGATGGCAATCGCGCAGAACATCCAGGTCGGCGATTCGATTCAACTCACCTTCAACGGCGTCAGTCAACCCATTACACTTCCCGTTACTGGCATCGCCAACCTCGACAACGCCGACGCGCTCTTTGCCACCGCCACCGAAGCCGAGAACGCCATCGTCTCGGATGTGGTCATCGTGGATCAAAACTGGTTCCACGCGAATCTTTTGCAATCGCTGACGACAGTTGCCGCAGATCCAAACACCGTCGCCATCCCTGGCATTATCACCCTCGACCCGCAGGTTCACGTTCGCATCAACCGCGACCTCCTGCCTGGCGACCCGACCCTGGCCGCCCTGCACGCCGAATCCTTGCGGCGCGGCGTCGAGCGGCTGTTCCCTGGTCAACTCAAATCCAGCGACAATCTCTCAGGCGCGTTCAAAGCCGCCAAGGGCGATGTGCTGTCCGCCAAGATTCTTTTTATCTTCCTCGGTCTACCTGGTGTCGCGCTCGCCGCTTATCTTTCCAAATTCGCCGCCGAACTCTTCGCCGAATCGCAGCGCCGCGAAATTAGTTTGCTCCGCACACGCGGCGCGACCCCCGCTCAAATTACAGGCATCGTTGCAGTAACTTCCGTTTTTCTTGCCATCGGCGGCTCGGCATTGGGATTAGTCTTTGGGATTCTCGCCTTGTACGCCAGCGCGGGGATGCAACTGACTTCGACTCTCAACCCCTTCGCATCCACCTTCGACTGGAACCTGTTCGCCACATCAGCGGGCATTGCCTTCGCTGCGGGTTTGATCCTGACCTTCCTCGCCGCCTTCCTCCCGACCTTCGGCGCGCTCCGCCGCGAGATCACACAGGAACGCCGCTCCGTCCGCCGCGTGGAAGCCGACCCGTTCTGGAAACGTTCCTACCTCGACCTGATTCTGCTCGGCGCGGCGGCAATCTCGCTCTATGTCACGCAAATCAACGGCGGCTTCAAACCATCTGGCAACGAAGGCGCGGCAATCACGCTCTCCTTCTACATCTTCCTGACTCCATTCTTCGCCTGGACAGGTTTAACTTTGCTCGTCTTGCGCCTGGTTGAAAAAGGACTCTCTGCTTCAAGCAATCAAATCGGCGCGTTCTTCCGCCGCTTGTTTGGTGAGATTGGCGAAGTGGCTGGTAAATCATTGGCGCGGCGCGCGTCACGCATCAGTGCGGCGGTAACAATTATTGCGCTCACGCTTTCTTTCGGTGTCAGTCTCGCGCTTTTCCAAAAAACATACACCACCGAAAAACAACTCGACTCGCAATATATCGTCGGTTCAGATATTCGCTTTACGCCTGCATTGAACACTCCGCAAAATGCAGACTTCGCGGTTAAGTTGCAACTCCCTGGCGTGGTCAGCGTCACAGGCGTAGCGCGTGACCCGCTGGCATTGGTCGGCTCGGAGAAAAATACGGTTTATGGGATTGACGTGGCTTCGTTTAGCAAAACCGCTTATCTCCCCGATAGTTTCTTTGTAGATGGCAACGCCCAACAAACAATTGACGCCATGACCAACCGCACCACCAACTACGCGCCAGGTTCCGCCAAACAGGTTCTCGACGCGCTGGCGAATACGCCCAACGGCGTCATCATCTCGGTCGAGCAGGCGGAGAAATATAACATCCGCGTCGGCGACCCCGTGCTGTTGCGTCTCTACAACCGCGCCACGAATCAATATACCGACGTTCAGACTCAGGCAGTTGGGCTTTTTATCTACTTCCCAACTTCTGCACAGGATTCGGACTTTATCATCAACCGCGATTTCATGGTCAAGAGTTCAGGTTATGCCGCGATGAATTACTTCCTTATCAAGACCGACGGCAACCCGCAGACAATCCAGAAAGTGACCGACAGCCTGACTTCGCAATATAAAAATGTCATGCCTGTGCGCATCCAGAACATTGACACGGTGGTTAAGACCGAATCCAGTTCGCTGACCTCCCTCAATCTGGGCGGGCTGGGCGCAATGGAAAGACTTTATACCATTGTGGTTGTCTCGATGGGATTGGCAATCTTCCTGCTGGCGATGATTAACGAACGCCAGCGCGAGTTCGGCGCCATGCGCGCGCTCGGCGCGAATCTCAACCACCTGCGCCGATTCCTATTCACCGAAGCCCTAGCCATCGGCGGATTAAGTCTTGTTATCGGCGCGGGCGTAGGCGTTTTACTTGCGCGATTATTGGTTTTACTCTTGGGAGTTATCTTCACCATCCCCGCGCAAACCCTTTCATGGGACTGGCAAGGATTAAGCGCTCTTGCCGCCTTCGTTGTAGCGGGCATGCTTGTCAGCGTGGCGATTACTGCTCGTCGTCTTTCTACTTTGAAAGTTGTGGAGGCGTTGAGGGAGTTGTAGAGCCAAGCCGCGCCTTAATGCACTATCAGTAGATCACGAAAACCTCGCGTAGTTTGCGCTCTCTGGCGCAAATTAGGC
>JBBIUO010000135.1:4901-10198 GCA_037440205.1 Chloroflexota bacterium | reverse complement strand
GCGGCACGAAAATGGATGGTATACTCCACAAAATAATATACCCCAAAAGAGAATCAGGGAAAGATATGCGAATCGCAAGAGCAATCAAAGCCGACCAGGAAACCATTAAGCGTTTCCTCGATGTACTGGGCGGGGGATCCGTTATCCTTAGCAACAACAGACTTGCCCAGCCCAGTTTCTTCATTCTCGGGCACAGTTTTATTCAGGAATTCATCGAGGGAGTCTTCCAAAAAAAGGAGGAATTCCTCATCCATGCCCTGGAGGATGGCGGCTTTCCACCGGATAGCGGCCCCATCGGTTCGCTGAAAGCCGACCAGAAAAAGTGCCACGAAGCGGCCGGACACATGATGAATGCCGCCAAACAATGGCAGGCAGGCGATGAGATCGCCCGCAGTGAAGTGGGGTGGGCGGTCAGCGAATATACCACTACCTGCCGCCAGCGCCTCGAGCGCATGAAAAACCTCATCATTCCCCTGCTCGAACAGACCTTCTCCCTTGAAGAAGATCAAAAAATGGCTGAGGAAATCACCGGCATGGTCTTTGAAAACCTCCCGAAAGACAACCCGAACAAGTACATCAAGGTGATCGAAAAACTCGAAGAGCAATTGAGCGACTGGAAATAAGCCTTTCACAGCACAAACGGAGCGGCACAAGCCTGCTCCTTTTTTGTTGACCGCCTCGTGATCCCATGCCAGGAGGGAAACATCATGATTTTGCCCGCAGGCAGTTTTGTGTTGGGAAAATGCAGGGAGTGGCTAAAAGGATGGACTTTAATCTTCTCAGCCACAGAGATTACAGAGTTCTCTGAGAAAAAGACTCGGCGCTCTCAGTACGGCAAGATTTATCTTGCCCGCGCGGGCGCAAAATGAATCCTTCGATAAACTCAGGACAGGTTTTGCGGTACAAACCGCGCTATGCGATTCTGATTGTTGGATATAATCCGACAATCTGTGCATTCAAATAACCCTGATTTCCAGGAGGAAACCACTGTGACTGATTTTGCCGCACTCACCATGCGCCCCATGAACCTCGGCGAACTGCTGGATAAAGCCATCCGTTTGTATCGCCAGAATTTTCTCAAGTTCATCGGGATCTATGCAATTCCCTACGTTCCCCTGACGTTGATCCAGGCCGGGCTGTCTTTTTTGACCACGTCGTCCATGTTAAGATCGGGAACCGGCAACCCGGGCCTTGAATTCCTTTCGTCCACAACGGGACTCTTGACGGTGATGGGCTCGTTCCTCATTGTTTTTGTGCAGTTCATCTTCGTCCAGGGCGTGGCAACCGCCGCACTGACCCGCGCCGTGGCCAATAATTACACCGGCAGGCCGGTCGGCATCCTGGATTCCTATCGAACCCTCTCCACATCCTGGGTAAAACTGATCCTGGCTCTCATTTTTGTTTTTATCCTTGTGCTTGCCTTGTTTGTTTGGATGATCGTGCCCTGCGTCGGGTGGTTGAGCGGCCCCGGCATTTTGTTCTTTATTTCGCTGGCTGTCAGCCCGTTGATCCCCCCGGTCATCACACTGGAAAACGCCGGGGTTTTTGAATCCATTCGCCGCGCCTGGGACCTTGCACGGAGCAGGTTCTGGTGGCTGATCGGGTGTGTATTGATCCTGGTTTTCTTTGGCTGGCTGATCGTCTCCGGGCCCATGTACCTCCTGAGCTGGCTGGCGGGATATGTCACGTCAGCGCTTCCCAGCGACCTGGGTTTCCAGACGGCCATTGCCAGTGTGATGCAAACGCTCATCACCATGTCTTTGAGCCTGCTTTATGTGCCGTTGAAACTGACCTCCATGACCGTCATTTACTTCGACCTGCGCACCCGCTCGGAGGGACTGGACCTTGCCCTGCAAATGTCCGCATCCACAGCCTCTGAAAACGAGGTGATTACCCTGCCGCAGATCACCGATAAAACCCCGATGCCGCTCATCACCGGCATTGATGTTGGCCGCTTTGCGCTCCTTTCCCTGATTGGTGTTGCGGCTTATGGATTGTTGTTTGTGTTGATATTCGGCATATTCGGCCTGGCCGTATCCGCTTTTTGATGGATATGAATTTCTTCCGCAGATTCTTTCTTATGACAGGTGTCCTGACCGTGCTCGGTCTTGCGACCCTGCCTGTATCTGCGGCAACCATCAATGAATCAACCTCCATTGGGGAGGATGCGTACTGGCAATTGGTGCAGTCTTCGCTGGAAACGGTTTCTCGCCTTGATGGACTTCCTGACAAAGAGATAAAACAGAAACTTGCCGACCTTGCCAGTCAATGGGAAGCGGTCACCGAGGTGAATGTAAACGGCCAGGTCATTCCTGTGGATAACGGCTATCTGATCGGTCTCCTGCGCGCCGATGAACCCGATCTCGAACAGATCGGCGGACTTTTGAATGCGCTTCTGGCCGCGCACGAGAAACAACCGGCGCGGATTTTTTCCACAGCAGACCTTGAACCTCTGCACGCAATTTTGTCCCTGCCTGAATTTGCCTGGGCGCAACCGGCTCCCAATCCGCTCAGCGACTGGCTTCAAAAACTGCTGGAGGCCCTCGATAAATTATGGCGGCGTATTTTTGGGGATGAGCCTGTCAGGATTCCGGTCAATAACACCGTCCTGTCGGTCATTGCGACCGTCATCCTCATCGTTGTATTCGTCTTCATTTTCAGGTCGTTGTTCAATGACTTCATAAAGGAAGAACACCTGAACGGCGATGAAGATGGAGAAAATGTGCCGCTCACGGCGGAATCGGCATTTGAAAAGGCGCAGACCCTCTCCCGCGGCGGAGACTATCGCTCTGCGGTACGTTATCTGTATTTGTCGTCCCTGCTGGCGCTGGATGAACGCGGCGTTTTGCGCTATGACCGCTCCAAAACGAACCGGGAGTACCTGCGCAGTGTATCCAATTCACCCGAACTTGCCGCTCCGCTGGGCGAGGTCATCGAAGTGTTCGATACTGTCTGGTACGGATACCATTCTCTCGAAGATGAATCCTTCCAGCGTTACAGCGACCGCGTGAAGGAATTGAAAGAGAAGAGGTCATGAAACTTTCCCGCGACAGCCTGCTTGGAATCGGCATTCTGCTTGCGCTTGTGCTGATCACCGTCATCGCTTCGTTTCAGCAGAACAAGACTCCCCCCATTCCATATTTGAGCACATCGTCCGCGCCCGATGGCACGCTTGCGCTGAAGTCATGGCTGGGTGAACTCGGATATACGTCCGTTGAATCTTCGCAGACTCTCTTCAACTTGCAAAACGACATAAAACTGATCTTCATCCTGCAACCCATTGTGAATGTTTCGGATGGCGAATGGAAACTGCTCGACGAGTGGATCGAGCGAGGCGGTGTGCTCGTGCTTGCCGGGGAAAACCCTTACGCCGATGCGGCCATGGATCATTTCGATTTCTCGACGATTCCACTGGGAAGCCCTGCCGTTGAATTTTCTTTTTCGTCTCCCATGCTCGATTCTCCGTCCATTGAATCGAAAATAACCTCCCAGGCCAGAATGCGATTGAAAACCACCCGCGCAGATTTTCTTCCGCTGGTCTCTGCAAAGGGGAAGTTGCTGATCGTTTCGCTCGAGCAGGGAAAGGGCAGGGTGATCGTGTCATCCACTCCTTATCCATTTTCGAATATCGCGCTGAAGGATGATTCGAATGCGGCGATGGTCTTGAATCTTCTCGGGCTTGCCGGGCAAAAAGGGGCGGTGTGGTTCGATGAATGGCATCACGGATTTCAATCGAATGCCGTCATTGGGCCATCACAGTGGCTGCAACACACCCCCGGCGGACATGCCAGTCTCTTCGTTACCGGGGTCATTTTCCTGGCATTGCTTTTGCAGGGACGCGCCTTTGGGCGGCCTGTTCCGCTTGTACACGAGATCAAAAGGCGCGGGCCGCTTGAGCACGTCACGGCCATTGCCAATCTCAACCGCAAGGCCGGGCATGGAAACGAGGTGCTCAGGCAATATCACCAGCGGCTCAAGCGCCATCTTGGGCATCGCTACCGTCTTGACCCGTCCTTGAACGATGCGGAATATGTGGACTTGCTGGTGCGTTATAACCCAGCTGTTGACAAGGAAGCGCTGTCTCATTTATTGAAGCGGCTCTCGCAAAAAAATGTAAGCGAATCGGAGTTGTTGAAACTTGCATCCGAGGCCTCGCTCTGGATCGACGATTAGTATATTCCGGCTCTATCGTTTTTAACGGGAAAACCTTTTTCAACCACAAAGGAGACAAAGGGTCACAAAGGAAGACCAGCCTAAAATTATCCTTTGTGTACCTTCGTGACCCTTTGTGGTGGATCACTTCCCGCCAGAAACGGGAGAGCCTATATTCCTTCTCATTACGGAGAAACCATCATGCAAATTACAGACCTGAAACATGTTTTCGAAAGGCTAAGAACCGAAGCCGGCAAGGTGCTTGTCGGGTTGGAAGCCCCATTTGAACTCATGGTTGTTGCCTTGTTGAGCAATGGCCATGTCCTGTTGGAAGGTGTGCCCGGCACAGCCAAGACCCTGATGGCAAAGACTTTGGCTTTCATGACGCAAGCGCAATTTACCCGTGTGCAATTCACGCCCGATCTGATGCCTTCGGACATTCTCGGAACCAGCGTGTTCGACATGAACACCTCGCGTTTCCATCTCAAAAAGGGGCCGATCTTCACGCAGTTATTGCTCGCCGATGAAATCAACCGCGCGCCTGCAAAAACGCAATCGGCTTTGCTCGAAGCGATGGAAGAACGACAGGTCAACCTCGAAGGCGAACGCCATTTGCTCGAATCGCCGTTCATGGTCATCGCCACGCAAAACCCCATCGAATACGAGGGCACGTATCCATTGCCCGAAGCGCAACTGGATCGTTTCATGTTCAAGGTGCTCGTGCCGTATTCACCGCCCGCCGTGGAGGTGGAAATTTTGCGCCGCTCCCATCACGGCTTCGACGCGCACGATCTCGAAAACTCCGGGCTGACAAAGGTCATCTCGGCGCAGGAGGTTGGCGAGATTCGCAAACTGATTCAACAGGTGACGGTGGAAGATGGGATTCTCAACTACATTGCGAACATCAACGCCGCCAGCCGCCTCAGCCCTGACCTTGTGCTGGGTGCCAGCGCCCGGGCCGCGATCCACGTTTTGGCCGCTTCCAAGACCTTTGCCGCCATGCACGGCCGCGATTTCGTCACCCCCGACGATGTGAAGTACGTTGTGCCTTCCGTGTTCCGTCATCGCATTTTGCTGAAGCCCGAAGCCGAGATCGAAGGTCTCGATGCGGATGCGGTGATCCAGCGTTTAATGGGTCAGGTGGA
>JBBIUO010000135.1:0-4891 GCA_037440205.1 Chloroflexota bacterium | reverse complement strand
GCGAGCGCTTCCTGCTGGCGGCCTCCAGCACCATGCTGGCCGCGCCCATCATCGCGCTCGGTGTGTTGTTCCGGGGCTTCGAATGGCTGGGCTGGGTTTACGCGCTGGGAATCGTCATTCTCTTTGTTGTGGATTGGCGCATGGCCGGGGGTGTGAATCGTTTCGATGTGGCGCGGCATCACGAATCGAAATTGTCGCTGGGGGTGCAGAACCCGGTCACCCTCAGCGTGAGGAATCGTTTTCGTCGCGGGACCAGTTTCGAGGTCAGGGATGAAGCGCCGGAGGCTTTTCAAATCGAGACGCGGTTATTGAGTGGAACTGTCGCGGCGCTGGGCACGTGGACGGGCGTCTATCATCTGCAACCGCTTCGCCGCGGTGATTATTCATTTGGCGATATCACCCTGCGATGGAAGGGGCCGTTTGGGCTGGCGCTTCGTCAGGAGACGGTGAAGGCCGCCGGGCCGGTGAAGGTGTACCCAAACCTGTTGGATGTGCGGATGTATGATCTGCTGCTTCGCAAGAATCGTTTGCAGGAATTGGGTTTGCGAACGACGCGCATGTTCGGCGAAGGGACGGAGTTCGAGCGTTTGCGCGAGTATCTGCCCGATGATGAATATCGCCGCATCAATTGGAAGGCGACGGCGCGGCGGCATCGCCCGGTGACGGTGCAATATCAAACCGAACGAAGCCAGACCGTGATGGCGGTGCTGGATACGGGGCGCATGATGCAGTCGCCGGTGGCGAACATTGCCAAGCTGGATTATGCGGTGAACGCCGTTTTGTTTTTGGGATATGTGGCTTCCGGCAAAGGCGACCGCGTGGGCGTGATGAGTTTTGCCGATGATGTGAGTCATTATCTCGCGCCGCGCCAGGGACGGGGGCAGTTCTACCGGATGCTGGAGGTTTTATATTCAGTGGATGCGCAACAGGTGGAGCCGAATTATCGCAAGGCGCTGACATATCTGGCGGTGAAGCAGAGACGCCGCGCGCTGGTGGTGATCTTCACCGATCTCAGCAGTGGCGCAAGTTTGGATTCGCTCGTGGCGCAGGTTTCCCTGCTGGCGCGTTCGAGTTTGCCGCTCGTTGTCACCATCAGCGATCCCGATGTTCATGCCGCCGCGACCCAGGAGCCAAAGGATTCGCTTGCGGTGTATCAACGCGTTTCCGCCGCACAAATGCTGGATGAACGCCGCGTTGTGCTGGATACGCTCCGCAGGCGCGGTGTGCTGACGTTGGATGTGCCCGCCAATCAACTTTCACTGGCGGTGATCAATCGCTATTTGGAGTTGAAGGGGAGGACGATGTTGTAAACAGACTCTATTACGGAATCACGGATGGAAACGGACGTACCCAGCGGATGGGGAACGGATGCGCGGATATGGTCAACGGACTTTGAAACGTATAGGCTCAGCGCAAAGCGAAAAATGCAAAGGGCGAATTTTTCACGCGATTTGTTGAGTCTGCATCATTCGTGTTGCCAGACTTTTTTATTTTCCCTGCCTGCGAGGAATAAATATGAATACAGCAAAACGCCGGAGAGGATTCCCACTGTCCATTTAATAGGCCAGGGGATGGTTTCAGATGGAGAGATGAAACCTTCAATTGTCCCGGCTACCACCAGCCAGGGGACGGAGCCTCCGAGAAGTTTCACCGCTTTTCGAGCGGCGATCATCAGCGCATCGCGGCGGCGCATCAGGCCGGGGTGAAGAAGCGCCCAGCCAAGCATCAAGCCCGAACCGCCCGACATGAAAATGACACTCAACTCGATCACACCATGCCCAATGACGAACGTAGCCAGGTCGAAACCGATGCCGTAATAACTGGTCAGCCCGAGCAGGCCGCCGAGGATCAAGCCATTCAGCACAAGAATCCACAGGGTAAGCAAGCCGCCGCTCACGCCGCTGGAAAAAGCCAGGAAAGAAACGCGGATATTATTTTGCATGATGAAGGCGGATGTGAACGGCCTTTCTTCGACGGGAATATCTATCCACAATTGTTTGTCTTCCACGATCGGGATGAGGTCCTGCACCTCGGCGGGCAGTAACCAGGTTGCGGCCTGGGGCGAAGCGGCAGTGGCGAATCCTGCCACAGAAGCGGGAATCACAACCATCAGGAAAGCGATCAATGTGAAGATGAAGGTCTCACGGAAGAGGCGGGGAAAGCCGCGCAATGCAAAATCCACGATGCGCTTCCATGCCAGCGGCTCGCCCTGATATAAAATCGAATGGGCGCGCGCGACGACCTGATTCAAATATCTTGTGATGCGATGCCGGGGAAAATCACGCTTGGCGAGGGCAAGGTCTGAACTGGCGGCGCGATACAAACTGGCAAACTGTTCAATGTCCGCAGTGGAGAGACGACGCGCGTCCCGTTGGGCGCGTTCTATCAAATTCGTCAGGAGTTCCCACTCCTGCCTGCGAGACTGGTAAAATTCATCTATATTCATTGGTATCCGCATTTCCATGGGGAGACAAAATCCCACTTCTGGTTTGACGCGGTAATTATACACATGACAGACTCAAACGACATCCTCAAAATTGATACGCCCGAAAACATCACCTTCGATTACGACGTGGCGGGAATCGGCTCGCGTTTTCTGGCGGCTCTGATTGATACCGCCCTGCTCATCCTGGCGCAATTGCTCCTGCTGGGTTTGTTTTTCCTGATCGCCGCGCTTGTGATGGATATGAAGGTCTTGACAAGCGATATTTCCAGCTGGGTCATTGCCGGTATCAGCATCCTCAGTTTTTTGTTTTTCTGGGGTTACTATATTTTCTTTGAGATTCTATGGAACGGGCAAACCCCGGGCAAACGCTGGATCGGCCTGCGTGTCATCCGCATGGATGGAACGCCGATCACCGCAAGCGAGGCCATCATCCGCAATCTCGTTCGCATCATTGACTTCATGCCGACGGCGTATGGCGTCGGTGTGGTGACGATGTTCATCAACTCGAACTCGCGCCGCGTAGGCGACCTGGCCGCCGGCACCCTGGTGGTGCGCGACCATGAGACAAAGGAACTGGGGGATATTTCCCGCGCCCGTGTCAAGGCGTCTGACGTCTGGGCTGCAAAGGACGGTCTTCCGGAAGGTTTTCCCATCGAAAAATTATCGCAGGATGAATTGCAGATCATCGAAGAGTTTCTGACCCGGCAATGGGACTTGTCCAACCGCCGCCCGCTGGCCCAGCACATCCTCGCTTCCATCGTGACCCGGCTTGGGCTCTCCCACGAGAGCATTCCCTACCCCCGGGCAGATGAAATCCTGGCCGCGATCTACAAAGCGGCACGGATGGATACAACCGGTTAAATTTCATTGCAAAAGAAAGGTGCTGTCTGATGAGTGAATCCAAAAAATTATTGATCGGCTTTGCGGTTGTTGGCGTTTTGTGTGCCTGCATTGCGGCCGCCGGCTTTTTTGCCTTCCGGGAGGTTGGCAATCGCGCGAAAAAAATGGTCAGCGGCGATCCCACCAGTGTGGCGATGATAAAGGATAATATCGCCGAGTTCGATATCCCTTCCGGGTATAAAGCCACGGCAATGAATATGCTTGTGTACGACATTGTCATGCTTTCTCCCGACACGGCATCAAAACGAGCGCCCACGATCATGTTGATGCAATACAACGGAATCATTTCGGGAAATTCCGCGCAGGTGGAACAACAACTGCGTCAGGCGGCGGAACAGCAAAATGGCCAGCCCGGTACGCCCATGCAGGTGGTGGATTCGTTCGATAAGGAGATTCGAGGGGAAACGGTCACCGTCACGGTCAGTGAAGGGGAGTACGAAAATTTCACCACGCGCCAGTGGATGACAGTATTTCAGGGCAATCACGGTCCCACCATTCTCATGATCCAGGGCGTTGTGAAATACTGGGATGACCAGCTTATTGATGACTTCATCGAATCGATTCAATAGGGCAGGGCGGCAAACAAAATTTACCAACAGGTCGGAGTTTCTCCGGCCTGCTTTGTCTTTAATCCCCCAAAACTCTGGGTTGCCGCAAAATTATATATAATCAGTAGATCACGAAAACCTCGCGTAGTTTGCGTTCTCTAACGCAAAACCGGCGGTAGAGACCGCCAAATACGCGCTTTCGTGAAGTGCTGATAATGTACAATCCGCGCCAATACAAGGAAACTCCCCACCATGCTAAATCTCAATCTCAAAACCACCCCCTTCCACGAACGGACGTCCGCGTTGTGCCAGCCGCAGAACTGGCGCAAGTGGGCGGGCTATTTTGTCGTCGGCTCGTACGAGCATGTGCTCGACCGCGAGTATTGGGCGATCCGCAACTCGGCGGCGTTGATTGATGTTTCGCCGCTGATCAAGTATGTGATTAAAGGCAAGGATGCGGCGGCGTTGTTGCATCGCGTCACAACGCGGGACATTTACAAGATGAAGGTGGGGCAGGTGGCCTACACGGGCTGGTGCGACGAAGAAGGCAAGCTGATTGACGATGGCACGGTCTCGCGCCTCGAAGACCTGACCTTTCGCCTGACTGCCGCGGAACCGAATCTGCGCTGGCTGACGATGAATGCGGTCGGCATGGACGTGGAGATTGCAGAAGTCACTGACAGCGTAGCGGCGCTCAGTTTTCAGGGACCAAATACCAGGTCCGTTTTGAAGCGGGTTTGTGAGTCCGATGTGGATGGGTTGAAGTATTTCCGTCTGATGAAAAATAAAGTCAACGGGATCGAAGTCACGATCTCACGAACAGGCTACACCGGCGATCTCGGTTACGAGATTTGGATGGACGCGAAGGATGCCATCAAAGTTTGGGATACGTTGATGGAAGCAGGCACGGACTATGGCATTACGCCCGTCGGCATTTTGGCAATGGACATGGCGCGCGTGGAGGCGGGTCTGTTCATGCTCGATGTGGATTACACCT
>JBBIUO010000134.1:0-10254 GCA_037440205.1 Chloroflexota bacterium | reverse complement strand
TCCGTGAAGGCGGTCTGACCGTCGGCGCTGGTGTCGTCACCAAGATCATTGAATAATTTATCGATTGTCATGCTGAGCGGAGCGAAGCATCTCGTGTTTTTTTGAGCAGAGACCCTTCGTTTCACTCAGGGTGACACAATGGTAGAAAGTAAGGTAGTAAGAAATGGCTTCCAAGAAGAAAGATGTCCGCCCGGTCATTACGCTTCAATGTAGTGAGTGCAAAGAGCGGAACTACACCACCGAGAAGAATCGCCGCAATGATCCCAATCGGTTGGAGTTTAACAAGTATTGTTCGCGTTGCAAGAAGCACACGCAGCATCGCGAGACGAAGTAGTTTATTAGTTGGGTAGTTTGATGGTTGGATGGTTTTGGACGACTCAACCACGCAACGAAACAACTACCCAACTAAACCTAGGCCAGTGGCTCAATTGGCAGAGCACTCGTCTCCAAAACGAGCGGTTGTGGGTTCGATTCCTACCTGGCCTGCCTGTGGCAACAAACGCCGCTCACTGCGGCGTTTTGGCCGTAAAACCATAAAAGGAGTAATCCCTTGGCTGAGAAAGAGAAGAAAGTCAAGAAAAGTGAAAACGCCGTCCAGCGTTATTACCGCGAGACATTCGGCGAGCTTCGCAAGGTCAACTGGCCCACATGGCCGGAGGCAAGACGGCTTACAGAACTCGTTTTGATTGTCATGGTGGTCGTGGGTGTTTTTCTGGCCGTGATTGACTACGTTTCGGATGTTTTGGTCAATTTGGTGCTTGGTATCTAGCAAGTTGAGGATCTAATGGAATCGCAAGAGCAGTTCGAACAAGAACCGATGGAAGAACAGGTGGACGAACAAGCCGAGGAGCAGTCTGCTCCTGCGGACGTTTCCGCTTCTCCGTCGGACCTGAGGCCTGCTCCTGCCTCCGAGACGAAGATTCCCACCGACCTGCCCCCGGTTGATACAGTTGTTGAGGGTCCGGCATGGTATGTGATTCATTGTTATTCCGGGTATGAGAACAAGGTTCGTCACAACCTAGAACAACGCATCGAGACCATGGGCATGAAAGACAAGATCTTCGACGTGGTCATTCCCACCCAGGAGGAGATCGAGGTCAAGGATGGAAAGCGGCGTACTGTGGAACGCCACATCTTTCCCGGTTACGTACTGGTGAATTTGACCCTCTCGGAAGAATCCTGGTATGTGGTTCGCAATACCCCCGGTGTGACGGGCTTTGTCGGAATGGGAAACAGCCCCACACCGCTCCGCCCGGAAGAAGTGGCGCAGATCGTCAAACGCATGGAGGCCGAGGCGCCCACGGTCAAGGTCTCGTTCAAGGTGGGGGAACGGGTTCGCATCGTGGATGGGCCGTTCAACGACTTCCGCGGCATGGTCTCTGAAATTGACATGGAGCGCACGAAGGTTCGTGTGATGGTGAGTTTCTTCGGGCGCGAAACCCCTGTGGAGTTGGACTTCCTGCAGGTGGAAAAAGCGTAAGGTAGAAAATATTAATTGGACAGTAGCAGGCCTCGGCGAGGTCTGATGCGGTGGGAGGGTCTCCCAAATGACCCGTTAAAACCACGAAGGAGTTAAGTCGAAATGGCAAAGAAATTAAAAGCAATCGTACGTCTTCAGCTCGAGGCGGGCAAGGCAAATCCTGCGCCCCCCGTCGGCCCCGCGCTGGCAAGCCATGGCATCAACATCATGGCGTTCTGCAAGGAATATAACGCCCGCACGTCCAATCGTCCGGGCGAAGTGCTTCCCGCGGAAATTACAATTTACACTGACGGTTCGTTCACGTTTGTGTTGCGCACCCCGCCGGCCGCGGTGTTGCTCCGCAAGGCCGCGAAGGTCGAGAAGGGTTCCGGTGTGCCGAACAAGGAAAAGATTGGCAAGGTGACCCGCGCTCAGGTGAAGGAAATTGCCGAGTTGAAAATGAAAGACTTGAATGCAATTGACCTGGATGGCGCGTTGAAGCAGATCGAAGGCACAGCCCGCTCGATGGGCATCACAATCACTGATTAATTTAGTGGGAGGGTTGATGGTGGTCGAGTAGCCGCGACAGCGGTGTATCGAGACCAGGACCCGCTTGTACCACGGAGGATAATATGGCTAAACACGGAAAAAAATATACTGCGGCGGCGGCCAAGGTCGATATCGATAAGATTTATTCCGCCCGCGAAGCGGTTGCGCTTGCGAAGGAAACTTCCATCACCAAGTTCGATGCGACAATCGAAGTCCACATGCGGACGACGCTTGATTCCCGCCAGGCGGATCAGCAATTGCGCGACGTGGTTGTGCTTCCGCATGGTTTGGGCAAAACGGTTCGCGTGCTTGTTTTCGCTCAAGGCGAAGGTGCGGCGGCGGCTCGTGCAGCCGGGGCTGATCTTGTTGCGGACGATGATGAGACCTTGAAGAAGATCGAAGGCGGTATGCTCGATTTCGATGTGGCAATCGCCACGCCCGATGCGATGGGCAAGGTCGGTCGTCTGGGACGTGTGCTTGGGCCTCGCGGCCTGATGCCGAACCCCAAGGCTGGCACGGTGGTCAATGCCGGCGATATTGATCGCGCAATCAAGGAAGCAAAGGCTGGCCGCGTGGAATATCGTCTCGATAAGACGAACAATGTCCATGTTTCGATTGGCAAGGCTTCCTTCGATGCCGACAAATTGTTCGAGAATTACGTTGCCTTGATGGACGCGGTGAATAAGTCCCGCCCGTCCGGCGCGAAGGGCAACTTTATCAAGCGCATCACGATTTCTTCGACCATGGGTCCCGGCGTGAAGACGGATCCAAATGAACATGTGAAAGGTGTCGAGTAAACATACTCGTTAAACCCTGAAACCACTTCGCCGTTGAAAGCGGGTGTCCCCAGCGAGAAGGTCTCGGTACGTGCTTTGCACTTCGACCTCCCTGTAGGACTTAATTCCCCGCTCAGGTGGAGACTGACAGCAAATATCGGCATTTCCGTGCCGATTCCCTCCTAGAGGGCTTCCCCTCATGGGGATTGCAAAAAGTCTTTGCCTGCGTAAGTGGCAAAGACTTTTTATTTGAAAGGAGGTGAATCCCCTTTGGCAATTTCCAAGCAACGCAAGGAAGAAGTGCAGGCCCAATATAGTGACTGGGTAAAGCGCAGTGAAGCGGTCATTCTTGTGGAATACAGTGGCGCGAACATGAAGGCAATCGATGCCATTCGCGCAAAAATCCGTGAAACGGGCGGCGAGTTCCATATCGTCAAGAATACACTGGTCCGCCGCGTGTTCGCAGATAACGGCATGGAGGTCCCGTCGGATTATCTGGTGAAATCCACGGCTGTGTCGTTCGCATTCAAAGACCCCGCTTCCACCGCAAAAGCATTGACGGATGCCATCAAAGGCATCGAGTTCGTCAAGGTGAAAGGCGGTGTGATGGGCGGCAAGGCTTTGAATGCCGCTCAGGTGAAGGCGCTGTCTGATATGCCGCCGTTGCCCGTCATGCGCGCGGCATTGCTCGGTGTTTTGCAGGCTCCTGCCGGCAAACTGGTCCGCACACTTGCGGAACCGGCCCGCGGTCTCGCGGCAGTCATCAAGGCGCGTACTGAAAGCGCGCAGGCTTCGGCCTAGGTTTCGATTTTTTCGGCGGGTTGATTCCCGCACCCTATTCAAATTTCAAATTACTTAGCAAGGAGTGCTAAACAATGTCTGATAAGCTCGCAAAACTCGTGGAAGAACTTTCCACCCTTTCCGTCCTTGAGGTGGCTGATCTCGTGAAAATGCTTGAAGAAAAATGGGGCGTTTCCGCCGCCGCTCCCGTAGCCATGGCTGTTGCTGGCGGCCCCGCCGCAGCCGCTGAACCTGTCGAAGAGAAGACAGAATTCGATGTGGTCATCAAGGATGCCGGCGCCAAGAAGATCGATGTCATCAAGGTCATCCGACAGCTGACCAGCCTCGGCCTCGGCGAAGCGAAGACGCTCGCTGAAACCGCCGGTGGCAAGGTTCTCTCCGCTGTTGGCAAGGATGCCGCGATGGACGCCAAGAAGAAGCTCGAAGAAGCCGGCGCAGCGATTGCTGTTGAGTAGGTTATAAAAGTTTCGAACAAAAAAGGACGACTCACAAGAGCCGTCCTTTTTTGATTCATTTTGTTACATGTACCGTTCCACTTTGCGGATGACCATGACCACCTTGCCTTTGATTTCCAGATGTTCATTCTTGTTGATGAAGATTGGATTCATGGTTGGGTTGGCGGGTTGCAGGCGGTACTTGTCCTTTTCCTTGAAGAAGAACTTCAGCGTTGTTTCATTGCGATCTGAAAGCCAGACGGCAACCATGTCGCCATTGCGCGCTTCCTGGGTGGGCTTGAGGATGACAATGTCGCCGTCGTTGACCATGGCGTCGATCATTGATTCTCCCTGCACCTGGAGGGCAAACAGGTCCTTGCCTTTTTCCTTTGCGGGCATGAGAGACATGGCGATTTCTACGGAATCTTCAGGGGTGAAGGAACCGAAATCAGCATTCGATGGAACAGGAATGGGTTCACCAGCCTGAATGACGCCAAGGATCGGCACACGGAACATATCGCCGAGGGGAGTGGAACCGGTCAAACGGACGCCGCGGGATATTTTGCGGTCACGTTCGATGTTGCCGGACTTTTCAAGTTGATCGAGATAGTAATTGACGACGGAAGTGGATGAAATATCGCAATGCTCGCCAATTTCCCGAATGGAAGGCGGGTGTTTGTGTTCGCGCTGGTAGCTCGCGATGAAATCAAGGATTTTCTGGTGGCGTTCGCCCAGACCTTTGCTTTTTCTGACCATCATCATTCTAAGCCTCCTGCCGGCAGAACCGGCACATGGGAGCATTTTTCGCTCATTTGTGCTACGAATGATACTCGAACGCCTGTTCTGTGTCAAGGATTTTGGGGCAGCGGACTTGGAGCGGATAAGCGGATGGAAACGGATTTACACCCAAGTGCGGCGGCGCATCCAGAGGAACATGATGACCGGGGATAACAGAATCAGGCCCAGGGTCCCGTAAAAGAACGCGGGCAGAGTCCAGTTTGCGTAGGGGGGATTCGCGGCGAAGAAATTCATCCCGAAGAAGCCGGTCACAAAAGTCAGGGGCATGAAAAGGGTGGTGATGATCGTGAGCGTCTTCATGACCTCGTTCATGCGGTTGTTGATGACGGATAAATATGTGTCCAACGCGCCGCCGACGAGATCACGCAAACTTTCGTTGACGTCGTGAAGGCGGACGAGGTGATCGTAAATATCGCGAAAGAAAATTTTGTCCCTGCGATCAATGACCTGGTAATCGTCGCGCGCCATTTTGTTCAACACTTCGCGCTGGGGGAGCAGGATGCGGCGCATGGCAAGCAGGACTCGTTTGAGCGTGAACAACCTTTCGAGCGTTTGTGAACTGGGACGGTCAAAGACCTGGTCTTCCACCCAGTCTATCTCTTCGTCTATTTTTTCGATGATGGGCATGTAATTCATTACGATGGCGTCAATGATTTTATAAAGCAAATGATCCGCGCCATCCTGCGAGTAGCGCGGGTCGCGCTGGCTTATATCCCACGTTTCATCTATGGATGTGATTGGATTGTCGTGATGAGTGACGACATAGTTGCGCCCAAGGAAAATATCCAGTTCGTCCACTTCCGTATCCCATGGTTCGGCGGCTTTTGTCAGGTGCATGTAATTGAGAACAATATAAAGGTAGTCGCTCCAGTCGTCAATTTTTGGCGCGTGGGTTTCCTGCAATGCGTCATCAATGGCGAGATGATGAAAACCAAAACCCTGCAAAATAGGCTGGGCAGTTTCCGGCGGCTCGGAAACGAAATCCACCCAGAGCAAGCCGCGCCTGTCACGGACGAGGCGGGGGAATTCTTCGGCGGGCGGGTTGACTCGAATTGGTTTGCCAGGTGAAAAAAACAATGCACGGATCATGAATCTGCCTCCAAAAAATGGGAAAATCAATTATTTTGAAGTCGGTATTGATATTTTTGAAATGCCTATTGACAAAACTTAAATATGTTGTATAATTTCATTAGAAATTGGACGAAAAATATTGATTTTTTGTAAAACTGTTGAACTTTAGCCGCCGAAAGGAGTTTTCGATGAACCTGTTATCTGAACAGATGTCCGAGTTGCACCGCAAGGACATCGAAGACGAACTGAATGCAATTCACCTGGAGGAAGAAGCCACAAAAGGCAAATCCCTTTTGGAAAAGAACCTTGCCCGGATTGGAAACTGGATGATCTCCCGCGGCGAACAACTTCGCAAGCGATACAACCAATCGCTGGAGGAATCCAATTCAGCAAGGCTTGTAAAGAAAGCCGCATGACATGTTGAACGAAACCGCTCAAAAGATTTCCAAACTTTATCAGGAATACCCGCGCACCTTCTGGGTACTGGTTGTCATCACCTTTATTGACCGCATCGGCGGCGCATTGCTCTTTCCATTCTTTGCGCTTTATCTTACCAGCAAATTCCACGTGGGCATGACCGATGTGGGCGTTCTCTTTGCGGCTTTTTCGGTTTCGAGTTTTGCCGGCTCCGCCATCGGCGGCGCATTGACCGACCGTTTTGGCCGCAAGGGTGTCATCATCTTCGGTTTGATCGCATCCTCGTTCAGTACGGTTGCGATGGGGTTCGCTGAATCCTTTCAATTTTTCTTCGCGTTGGCGTTCTTCATCGGGATTTTAACCGACGTGGCCGGCCCCGCGCATCAGGCCATGGTGGCAGATATTTTGCCGGAAGAAAAACGGGCGGATGGATATGGGATCCTGCGCGTGGCATTTAATCTTTCCGTTGTGATCGGGCCTGCCATCGGTGGACTGCTTGCGGCTCGTTCGTACCTGATGCTGTTTCTGTCCGATGCGGTCATTTCCCTGCTGACGGTGATTCTGATCGCCATCTTCCTGCCAGAGACAAAACCCCAGGCTCACGCAGATGCCCCCAAAGAATCCGTTGCCGGCACCTTTGCCGGTTATGGACAGGTCCTTTGCAACACCGCCTTCATGCTTTTCCTCGGCGCGGTCATGTTGCAGGTGTTCACCTACATGAACATGAACACGTCGCTCGGCGTGTACCTGCGGAACGAACACGGCATAAATGAATCCGGGTATGGCTTTTTGCTCAGCATCAACGCCGCCATGGTGGTGCTGATGCAATTCGCGATCACACGCCGCATCACGAAATACCAGCCGATGCTGATGATGGCGGCTGGGACATTTCTGTACGTGATCGGTTTCTCGATGTACGGATATACCTCGACATACGCGATGTTTATCCTCGCAATGGTTATAATTACGCTCGGCGAGATGATCGTAGCGCCGGTTTCGCAGGCGCTTGTAGCCTCCTTCGCCCCCGAAGATATGCGCGGACGGTACATGGCGGTCTCCGGGTTTTCGTGGGGCATTCCCTTTGCAGTGGGTCCCTACCTTGCAGGTCTCATCATTGATGGGCCGGCGCCATACATGTTGTGGTATGCCGCAGGCTTTGTTGGAATGTTGTCCACCATCGGGTTTCTTGCATTATCCCGTGTGAAAATAACGCAAACTCAAAAAACAGAAATCGTGCCGGAAGTTGCGGCATCCTGATTTGGAGGAACACCTCATGCGACCAGCGCCCACTCGTTGTCCGATCTGCCAGTCTGAATTGACTGTTGCGCGATTGCATTGCTCATCCTGCGATACCACCATCGAAGGGAACTTCGCTTCGGGCCAGTTCTCGAATCTCACCCCCGAACAAATGGAATTCGTATTCACCTTCGTTCGTTGCGAAGGCAAGATCAACCGCATGGAGCAGGAGATCGGGCTTTCGTACCCAACCATCCGCAACCGCCTGCACGAGATCATCCGCGCGTTGGGTTACGAACCCGGCAAGGATGAGGTCGTCGAAATCACACAGGAAAAACGCAACAGCATCCTTGACGACCTCCGCGCCGGCAAGATCACGGCTGATGAAGCGACCCGCCTGTTGCGCGGAGAAGAGGAGTAAACCATGTCCAGGACAATTTCTGCGGGACGTTCGCCGAAAGTCTTCATCGAAAACATTGCCGGCGACCTGAGCCTTGTCGGTTGGGAGGGGGAGGACATCCTGCTCAAAGGCGATGAAGATGAAATGCGCGTCCGTCATGAAAGCGACCAGGTTTTCATCGCCTGCAATGATGACCTTTCCCTGCGTGTGCCAAAATCTGCCTCGGTTTACATAAAGAGCATCGGCGGCGACGCTTCCATTCGCGGGGTGATGGGCGACGTGGAATTGAAGGAAATCGAAGGCGATCTCTCGATGCGCGACGTGAATTCGGTTGCGATTGACTCGATTCATTCCGACTTCAGCCTGCGAGGCGCGAAGGGACATTTATCTGTCAAAAACGCGCACAGCGACGTATCCATCCGCGACGTGGATGGGAATGTGGCATTGGATTCGATTGCAGACGATCTTGCCCTGCGCGATGTGCGCGGCAACGTGAGCGCGAACGTATCCGAGGATGTTGTGTGTTATCTCGACCCGAAGCCCGGAAACGCATACGCGATCACGGCGGGTGAGGATATTCTGCTC
Source organism: Chloroflexota bacterium (assembly GCA_037440205.1). Lineage (GTDB taxonomy): Bacteria > Chloroflexota > Anaerolineae > Anaerolineales > Villigracilaceae > Villigracilis. The sequence goes on along the minus strand of JBBIUO010000134.1, from coordinate 1,728 downwards.
GTCATGCCGCCAAAGGCAAACGCTACATTGACCCTCAACGCCGACGAGATTGACATCGAATGGAAAGGCATTGACAACGACGAAGATGCCACCTCGCGTGTGGTGACATTGGGCGATGGATCTGCCCTGGTGACATTAAGCGCCGGCGGCGACATCCGCGTGACGAATCAATCGAATGCGGGCGAGTCAGCCGAGGACTTTGGCAACTTTGCCGGGGTCGGCATGGATTGGTCTGGGTTTGGAGAACGCATTTCCCGCCAGGTGGGGCAGGCAATGCGACGCGCGGATGAGGCCATGCGACACGTGGAACGCCGCGGCAGAGTAAATGTGAATGCGAAGGTGGGGCGCTGGAATTGGGACCTTTCCCCGAAGGGTGTGCCGGTACCGCCTTCCCCGCCGCAGGCCTCGGAGGAGGAACGCATGGCGATATTGAAAATGTTGCAGGAAAAGAAGATCACGGCTGAAGATGCCGAGAAATTACTTTCTGCATTGGAAGGAGGCGATTCATAATGTCTTCTGAAGAGCGTAAAAAGATTTTGCAGATGGTGGCCGACGGAAAGATCAGCGCCGAGGAAGCCGCCAATCTCATGCGGGTATTGGATGAGGATACTGCCGAGGGGCAGATAGAGGTCATTGAAACAGAATCAGGTTTCAGGTCCGAAAAGACCGATGCCCCGGAGTTCGAAGAGGTCCGCAGGCGGGCATTCCGCTTTGCCATGATTCCGCTCTGGATCGGAGTCGTCGTTACAATTTTGAGCGCGTGGGGAATGTATTCAGCCCAGCAAAGCGCGGGGCTGAATTTCTGGTTCTTTTGCCTGACACTTCCATTGTTGTTTGGGGTTTTGTTAATCGCGCTGGGGGCGGGTGGAAGAACTTCGCGCTGGATCTATGTCAATGTGGATCGTTCGCATCAAAACGAGTGGCCGAGGAATATTACGCTTGCCCTGCCTCTCCCGCTGGGGCTGGTTGCATGGTTTTTGAAAACGTTCGGGTCGCAGATCAAGGGGCTGGATAAGACAACAGTGGATGAAGTGATCATGGCGGCTTCGATGGCGAAATCGCTCACCGAGCCGTTGATCGTTCACGTGAACGACGACGACAGCGGCGACCGTGTGCAGGTATTCATAGGATAAGAGGTTAACATGGCAAACATGGAAGAACGAATGAAGATTTTAAAAATGATAGAGGAGGGGAAGATCAGCGCCGATGAAGGCTCGAAACTGCTGGCGGCTTTGAGCGGGCCGCGCAGGGGAATGCCGCCCACACCGCCGCGCCCGCCGGGGATGGGTGGGTCTGCACGCTGGCTTCGCATTCGAGTGACCGATACCCGCACGGGGCGTTCCAAAGCCTCCGTGCAAATTCCGCTTGCGCTGGTGGATGCCGGCATGAAGATCGGCGCACACTTTGCCCCCGAGGTGGAGGGCGTGGATATGTCCAATGTGATGGAGGCGTTACGCATGGGCGTGACCGGCAAAATCATTGACGTGACCGACGAGGAAGACGGCGAGCACGTTGAGATTTATGTGGAGTAGCCAAAGCGCGCATTTGGCGGTCTCTACCGCCAGATTTTTATGGTCTGCTGACCAGGATTTTTTCGTCTCATATTTTTACGCAAAACCGCGAAGGAGAAGAATATTAAATCCTGGCGTCTTGGCGGCTTTGCGTTAGAAATTCAGGTCGAAGCACAAGTGCGAACTATCCATTATGTATAACAGCCTGGGGGGAAAC
>JBBIUO010000133.1:5442-10258 GCA_037440205.1 Chloroflexota bacterium | reverse complement strand
TTCCACCTCGCTCTCCCTTCTCGCTGACGGGATGACCTACTACTCCTGCCGTGACGTTTGTTGGTCGAAATAATATTTCGACCTACGTTTTGTGGACCCAGAGGGATTCGAACCCTCGGCCTTCTCAATGCCATTGAGACGCGCTCCCAACTGCGCTATGGGCCCGGATTTCAGTAATCAGTTGTTAAGTGATCAGTGAACAATTTTGGCGGACAGTGACTGATTACTGACAACTGGCTACTGATCACTGTCCTGTGGACCTGAGGGGATTCGAACCCCTGGCCTCCTCAGTGCGATTGAGGCGCGCTCCCAACTGCGCTACAGGCCCGTTGACAAGGCGAAGCGTATTCTACCTGAGGCATTTGGGAATGTCAATGTGAAATTTTGAAATGACTCGGAGGTACGACCAATGTTCCTACGCCGCCATCAACACAACCTTGAACGTCGCACCCTTCCCCTCACCCCCAGACTCGGCCCAGATCCTCCCCTCCTGCGCTTCGATCAATCCCTTTGCGATGGTCAACCCGATGCCAAGCCCGCCATGGCGCCGCGTGTTGGGCGGCTCGATCTGGTAGAACTCCTCGAAGATCTTTTGCAGTTTATCCACAGGGATGCCGATGCCGTGATCCCGCACCCAGGCTGTGACGTGCTTTCCATCCCCGGATGCGCCGATGGTGATCTCGCTTCCCTCCGGCGAAAAGCGAATGGCGTTGTTGAGCAGGTTGACGAACGCCAGCGTGGTCTTTTCCGCATCCACCTGCACGTAGAGGGGAGTCTCTTGAAAATCGAGGACCAGTTGCAGGTCACGCCGCGAAGCGAAGTATTTGATCTCATCCACTGCAAAATTCAGGATGTCTTGAATCGAAACCCGGATCGGCCGCATCTGCATTTCATCGGACTGGAGCAGGGTGAGGTTGGTCATCTGATCGAGGAGCGAACGCATCTGCGTTGCCGCGCCAAGCACCTGGTTGGCATGATCGGACGATTCGCCCTTCGTGCCTTCCTGCAAAAAGGTTGCGTAGCCGATGATGATGCCCAGCGGGGTGCGCAATTCATGTGAAGCCAGTGCAAGGAAATTGCTCTTGATCTGGTTGGTTACTTTGACCTTTTCCAGCGCCTGTTGCGTTGTGCGGAGCAGGCGCGCGTTGTTGATCGCGATTGCGGCATGAGCAGCAATGACAGACAGGGTCGCCACGTCGCCATCGTTGAAGGCGCCTTCGCGTTTGTTGACCGCCTCCAGCACGCCCATGATCCGCTCTTTGATGGGCATGGGCACGCCGAGCAAATTGTGGGTCTTGAATTTGATGTGTTCGGAAACAGGGGCATAATGACGCGGGTCCTGCTCCGCCTCATTTAAAATCAAGGGATGATTCGTTCGGAATATTGTGCCGGCAAGGCTGTTATCAATGGGAACGGGAATCTCCGCCAGTTTTGCAGGGTCCGACCCGGTGGCGGCGGCAAAGAACAGGCGCGGATTCTTCTCGTCGTACAGCAAAATGGACGATGCCTCGCAATCCAGCAATTCGGTTGCGGTTGCCGTGATGACTTGGAGCAGTTCGTCGAGGTCGAGTGTGGAGTTCAACGTCACGCTGAGTTCCACGAGGCGAAGCAACAGGGTGTTGCGGCCTTCGAGTTCCTTGAGTTGTCCTGTCTTTGAGAGGGTCGGCATGGAAATAGTGTACTTCTTTTCCAGGGTGAATTCAAGCCTTTTTGTATCCAAATTACGTATCAATAACATGGCAGGTACAAACGAAGCATGGCTTTCACTTGACCCGTCCTCACGCGCGCCCTACAATTCGGGCAAGATGAAGAGGTTCATCCGACTCTATCCTCCCATTCTATTGACCCTTGTATTTCAAGGGGTTTTGTTACTCTGGTCGGCCCGCGCCAGCGAAGAGACCATCCCTCGAATTATTTCCCTGCTTTCCTTCACCGTATCGCTTTTGATTTTCATCACGGGGTTACTGCCGGCCATCCTGCGCCCGCAGGAAAGCCATACCATCGTCGCATGTTTTGCAATTTCATTTGCCTTCCTCCTCCTCGTGCCGATTGACTCCATCGACATATCGTTCGCGCAACCGGGCAAACCGCTGTATCAATTCATCCCGCCGCTTTTGCTGTCACGCTTCATCAACGGGAGCATCCTTCTGCCGATGGCAATTCACATGAGCGCTCGGTTTCCACGCAATAACGGAATGCCATCTCGATTAATTGCAGGCGGATACATTTTTTCCATTCTTCTGGCGGGCGCGTTTTTACTGGCAACCTCCCCGTGGCCGCGATTGATCGGCCTCATGTTCCTGTTCGCGTGGTTTGCGGGCGTCATCGTTTTCTTTTTTGCCAACCTGCTCCGCGCCGCAAGAGATACCGAAAACATGCAGGACGCGCAACGCGCGCGCATCGTATTTTTCAGCATCGCCTTCGCGGAGATTCCGCTTTTACTGCGCCCGTTTTCCATCGCCCTCGGGCTGACTCCCCTGCCCTACAACGTCATCCTTCTCTTTCAATTATTCGTTCCTTTGGGGATTGCCTACGCCGTGCTGCGACACGACCTCTTCGGCATTGACCGAGTCCTCAGGCGGACTCTGGCTTATGGAACGGTCTCGCTTCTTCTCCTGACCTTGTACCTGGCTCTGACCACAGGCATTACCGCCCTTTTACTGATTCGCTTACGACGCGGCCATTGGCTCCATTGATCAGCCTGTTCGCCGCCGCGATTCTCTTCGAGCCGACCCGCAAATTCGTCCAAACCTGGCTGGATAGAATTTTGTACCCCGATCGATTGAAATTCCAAAACGCTGTTCAGGAGATGCAAAACTCGCTCGCCCGCGCCAACCGCCGCGAGCAGATCATCCACTTACTAAATGAAGTGTTCCCCTCGCAAATCGGAGCGGAGTGGGGCGCGTTGAAATTATTCCCCGAACCCGATGTGCCTCCCGCGCATCTGACTCCGGGCTGGAACACCCGTCTCATTGCAGGAAGTGTTTCCTTTGGCGGCTACTGGCTTGGAACGCGCAAGGCTGGCCCCGTTTATGATTCGGATGAACGCGCAAGGTTAAGCGCGCTTGCCCAGCAGGCCGCCTTCGCATTGGCATACGCAAACGCATACGAGACCTTGTACGAATTGAATCAAACCCTCGAAGAACGGGTGAAGGAACAGACTCAACTGGCGGTGGCGAATCAAAAATCCATTGCGGCGTATGAAGAGCGTCAAAAAATCGCCCGCGATTTGCATGACTCGGTGACGCAAAGTCTCTTCGGGATGCATCTCATGGCGCGCGGACTGGCGGCAAAGTCCGCGCCGGGGATGAAGGATGATTTGATCGCGCTGGAAAATCAAGCGCGGGATACGTTGAAGGAAATGCGTCTTCTGCTGGATCAACTGCGAAATGCCACAGCCGGGGAAAATGTCAATTTGACGGAAGCAGTTCAAGGCGTGTGCGAAGCGTTCAATCAACGAAGCGGACCGGAAGGGGGGCCGCTCCTTTCGATAACGCTGGAGATGCCAAAGGGAGTCATCATCCCAAAAAGCATTGCCGATGAAGCCCTGTGGGTGATCCGCGAGGCGCTGCAAAACATCGTCAAGCACAGCGGGGGGCGCGACGCAAAGGTGACGTTGAAAAAAGATGCGGCGCTGAGCGGCACGATCCGCGATTTCGGCAAAGGCTTTGACGCGAATAACCTGCCCGCCGGTCGCTACGGCCTGCGCGGAATGCGCGAGCGCGTTCTCGCCCTCGGCGGCGAGTTCAAAATTGATTTCGACGAAGGCACGATAGTTTCGTTTCGTTTGCCGTTGCCGGTTGATTCGCCCTGAGCGAAGTCGAAGGGCGAAAGGAGATTCCCATGCTAAAAATAATCATCGCCGATGACCACCAAATCGTCCGCCGCGGACTGCGGATGACGATTGACGCCGAAAAAGATATGAAGGTGCTGGCCGAGGCTGCGAACGGCGCGGAGGTGCTGGTGCTCATCAAAAAGCACAAACCCGATGTGGCGCTGATGGATTTACAAATGCCCGAAATGGACGGCGTGGAGGCGTTGAAACAAATCCGTCTTGAGTTTCCCAAACTGCCGATCTTGATTTTGACTTCGTTCGGCGACGACGCGCATATTTATTCGGCGTTGCGCGCGGGCGCGAGTGGATTTCTGCTGAAGGAGATGGGCGGCGATGAACTGGTCGAGGCGATTCGCGGCGCGGCAAAAGGAAAGCCGCAACTACATCCCGATATTGCCAAACGCTTGATGGCGCGCGCGCCCGTGCCCGAAGACCCGTTTGAAAATCTAACCGAACGCGAGCGCGAGATTCTGAAACTGCTTGGCCGCGGCATGAGCAACAAAGAAATTGCACTTGAACTCACATTGACCGAAATGACGGTGAAGGGCTACGTCAGCGATGTGCTGATGAAGTTGGGAGTCAGCGACCGCACACAGGCCGCGCTGATGGCGGTGAGGTTTGGGTTGGTGAGGCCGGAAGAGTTGTAGAAAGGCATTTACCACAAAGGGTCACAAAGGAGCACAAAGGTTTTTTGGTTTTCCTTTGTGACCCTCTGCGAAGCGCCCTGTGGGTTGTCTCCTTTGTGGCTGAAAAACCACCCACCAAATAGGGTGACGACTCCCCCTCCACAGCGGGCATACACAAAAAGACATCTCCTGTATTCTTGGGGTAACAAAAAGGAGAAACGTCATGGAGACCAACCTTTTCCTCAACTCAATTGACGCGGATATTTCGCCCCTCGGTTTCATCTGGGGCATGTTGCGGAATCCACTGCACACGCTGGCCGACCTGGCGCGTGAGAACGGCGACATCGCCCACGTG
>JBBIUO010000133.1:0-5432 GCA_037440205.1 Chloroflexota bacterium | reverse complement strand
AAGCGTGATTTTTACCTGCTCAACCATCCCGAATTCATCGAGGATGTGCTGGTGCGGCAACAGGCGAACTTCATCAAAGGACCGAGCCTGCAACGCGCGCGGATCATCCTCGGCGAAGGTCTGCTCACCAGCGAAGGCGAGGAGCATCTTTCACAACGCCGCGCACTGCAACCCGCCTTCCATCGCTCGAAGATGGAAGAATATCTGCCCGTGATGGGAACCAGCACGTTCGAGCATATAACCCGCTGGCGAAATCATTCCGTCGTGGACATGTCCGATGAAATGATGCGGCTGACGTTGAACATCGCCTTGTGGTCGTTTTTTGGAAGCGCGCCCGAAGGCTCGACGGAACGCGTAAGCAAAGCGATGCAGACGCTGATCCGCCTCTTTCCGCTGGCCCAGTTACCAGTTCCAGAAATGACGCGCATGTTCTTCCCCAAATTCAAACAAGCCAAAGCGGATCTGAATCTCGTCACCGAGTCCCTGCTTGCAAATCCGCAATCGGAAGGGGCAAAGCGCGCGCTCATCCACATTTTGAAAAACGAACACGGCGGGCAATTCACCGATGAACAAATCCACGCGCACGCGCTGACCTTTTTGCTGGCGGGTCACGAAACCACCGCCCTGCTCCTTGCCTGGTGCTGGGACATGCTCGCGCATCATCCGTTCGTGCAGGGCAAATTGCAGGCCGAAGCCGATGCCGTGCTTGGCGGCCGTTTTCCAAATTCCGACGACATCAAAAATCTTTCGTACACGCGCCTGGTCGTGAAGGAGACCTTGCGAATGCGTCCGCCCGCGTGGGCATTGGGCAGGCAGGCCGTGAATGATTGTGAAATCGGTGGGCGGGAAATCAAAGCGGGATCGGTTGTGATTATGAGTCAATGGTTGACGCAGCATGATCCGCGATTTTACGACGCCCCGCTTCAATTCCAACCCGACCGCTGGTACAGCCTCGAAAGGCTTCCGTTTCCCCGTTTCGCTTTCTTCCCATTCGGCGGCGGGAACAGAGTCTGCATCGGCGAACACTTCGCCATGACGGAGGCCATCGCGGTGCTGGCAATGACCGCGCGCCGCTGGCAGGTCTTGCCGACTCAAACGCAACCCGCCGCGCCAAAACCCAGCGTGACGCTGCGACCCAACAAAGGTGTAAAGGTGATTATGGAGAGACGCGATGTATGATGAATTAAGTAGACAGGTAAACAAGTAGACAGGTAAACAAGCAAACAAGTAAACAGATAACCATGGAAACATGGAAACAGAAAACCGATTGGAGGAACCAATGAAAAATAAAACTCAAATCATCGTCAGTGTAATTTTGCTCCTGGCTGTGACTCTCGCCTGCGGCGGGACAGCGGCCACACCAACACAGGATACCAACGCCATCGTCAACACCGCCATCGCAGGGACTCAACAGGCGAACGCGTTGGCGCAGGCCACGGTCAATGCCAGTGTCCTGACCGCCATGCCCGCCACGCCAACACCGGGTCCCACTGTGGATTACGTCACATTGACCGAGGAGGAACTCGCCGCCCTGATTGACGAAGCCGTGACCGAGGCCGTCGCCGCCACCGAAGCCACCACCGAGTCGGTGTACACCACCACCAGCGATGATGCCGTGACAACGGAAGAAGTCACCTACGTCTACGACTATTACTACTACGCCGATTACTACGTTGAATACGCTGAAGACCTGATGGCTCAATACTACGACTTGTATTCAGAACTTGCCGAAGAAGCCATCGCTGAAATGCAGGCCATCGAAGCCGAGTTGAATCAACTGAATGAGACTCTCGCTTCCATTGACGCATCCTTACAGGAGATCAGTTCCACGCTGGAGCAGGGACTTGAACTCGCCCAAAGCAGTATTGACCAGTTGGAAAGCGCCGCGCAACAGGCGCAGACTCATGCGGAGGCGGTGAAAAACCAGGCGCAGGACATGCTCCAGGTCGTGCAGGCAGACCAACAGCGTCGTGTGGATGCGATCAACAACATCCAGCCGAATAACATTCCGACAGATCAGATCGCGGCTTTGCAAAGCGCCTTCGATTTCATTGACGCCGCGAACCTGGCCATGGGCGATAATAAACTCTCCCGCGATGAATTGATGAACCTTGCGCAACTCGGCAAAAACGCGCAGGCGGGATTTCAGCAAATTGGCGGGGCAGGTGGCGGAGCCGGTTTGCCCGGCGGAGGCGCGCTCGATTTCACCCAACTCAGCGGAAAATTTGGCGAGATCACAACCCAATTCGCCCGCGGGCAAATGCCACAAGCCCGCAGTGGACTCGGTCAATTTGAACTGTCGCTGGGCAATCGCCCCGGTGGTGGACCGGGAGGGGGCGGACCCGGAGGTCCCGGCCTGCCCGGTGGAGGCGGCGGACCCGGCGGCCCGCGACCATAAAACAAATCAAAACAGATGAGGAGCGAAGCAGGCTCCTCATCTGTTTTTTACTTCCTTTTACTACGTTGTCATGCCATTACTGGCTCATGGTCTGCGTAGGCTGTGTGCCATCCGCCGGGGGCTGTCCGCCGTGGTGACCGCCGGGGCCAAACCCAAATCCAAAGCCCGAGCCATCGAGGAAGCCCTTATCGAGTCCTTCCAACAGCCAGGCCGCTTTTTCCTGTGAGATCGTTCCATCGGCCACGCCAACCTCAATGAGGGCGCGCATCTCTTCACGATGCGCGGCTTGAATGGCGGCTTGCACGTCGGCAATATCCACGCCTGCGGCAGTGGCAAGTTCTTCGAGAGTCTGACCATTTTGCAGGGCGGTGGAGAGTTCGTCAGCGGTCATGCCAAGCACTTTCGCCGCCGCTTCCAACTCCGCCTGGCCCAGGCCGCCGTGACCATGTCCATCAGCGGGTTGTCCTGCCGGTGGAGTAGCGGGCGGAGTTCCATCCTGTGCGTATGCCGTGTTCACACTCCATGCGCCGAACAGCATCGCAACCGCCAATAAACCGCCGAGCAAAATTGAAATTTTCTTTTTCATACTTTTACCTCTTTTCATGGTATTTGGCTGGAGCGCCTCCAGCCTTCCCGCATGATAGGCAAACCATGTAACCCAACTGTGACCGGCTTATAGAGAAATTATGTGGGTCGAATCATGCGCCGAACGACGACGGGATGTTTTTATGCCATTTTTCACTTGACCTTCCCCCGCTCCCGTCCTACAATTTGACGGCACGCTTCAAACCCGACCTCAAACCTGATTCTGTTTCAAGGAGATTTCTCATGCCCGATTATTTGTTTCGCGGTTCACTCGCCAAACTCGACCCCGACGTTTTTGAATTGACGCAAATCGAAGCCGAGCGGCAGGCCCGCAAATTGATCTTGATCGCCAGCGAATCCACCGCCCCCATGGCGGTTCGTGAAGCGTTGATGTCCGCCTTCCAAAACCTTTATGCTGAAGGCTATCCCGATGAAGATACGCGCTGGATGTCCGAAGAAGAAATTCTGGATTATCCAGCGCGTTTAGGTCATTATCGCCGCAACAGCGACCCGCGCTATTACAAGGGCGTGGAATATGCCGATGTGGTCGAGGCGCTCGCCCGCAAACGCGCCGCGCAAGCCTTCGCCGCCAACGGCTACAGCGCCGACCAGATTTTTGTGAACGTTCAAGCCTTGTCCGGCGCACCCGCGAATAACGCCGTCTATCAGGCGTTGATTCCGCTCGGCGAAACGATCATGGGACTCAACCTCCTGCACGGCGGACATCTTTCGCACGGGTCGTCGGTGAATCGAAGCGGCAAGTGGTTCAAGGCCGTGCATTACACCGTGGATGAAAACGAGAAACTCGATTACGAAAAAATCCGCGCGCTGGCAAACGAGCACAAACCGAAACTGCTCATCGCAGGATACTCCTCCTATTCATGGGTTCCCGATTGGAAGAAATTCCGTGAGATTGCAGATGAAGTCGGCGCGTACTTCCTCGCGGATATTTCACACATCGGCGGGCTGGTGGCGGCGGGAGTTGTCCCCTCGCCGATTGGATACGCCCACGTAATAATGTCCACCACGCACAAGAGCCTCGACGGTCCACGCGGGGCAGTATTGCTGACAACTGACGCGGCGATTGCGAAGAAGATCGACAAGGCCGTATTCCCCGGTGAACAGGGCGGGCCTCACGTCAATGTGTTTGCAGGGTTGGCGCTCACATTCAAACTGGCGCAGACCAAACAGTTCAAGCAACTGCAAGCGCAGACCATCAAAAATGCCAAAGCCATGGCGGATCAATTCACCAAGCGCGGGCTGCGCGTTCCGTTTGGGGGAACTGACTGCCATCTTGTCAACGTGGATGTGACGAGCGTCGTCGGCGAAGATGGCACGAAGTTGAGCGGCGACCAGGCCGCGCGGATTCTCGACATCGTGGGCGTGGTCGTCAACCGCAACACCATCCCCGGCGATAAAAACTCTGCCGACCCGAGCGGAATCCGGTTGGGAACGGAATGGATCACCCAGCGCGGCTTCAAAGAGGCAAAGACCCGTCAACTGGCAAACATCATGGCCGATGTGCTTCTTGCCTGCGCGCCGCATTCGGTGGATACGCCGCACAAAGGAAGAGTGCGAAGAGCGAAACTCGATTTCAAAGTATTGAACGATGCGAAGTTGCGAGTTAGGAAGTTAGCGGAAGGGGCGGGCATTGATTTCAAGTACGAGAAGAGTGGATACCCTCATTTCTACTTTATTGACGACAAGCAAGTAGGTCGAGATAATATCTCGACCTACGAACTGCGCGGAAGCCGCGTGCGGCAGGCGTTGGATTATGCCGTGTCGGCGGATATGTCAGCACTGAAGAAGGGCAAGTCGGTGGCGACGACGATTGCCACTCCGAAGGGTGTTGTCAAATGTGTGTTGACTTGCGAGAATGCGGACACGTATCAATTGGAGGTTCCAGCCTCGAAGGCCGGCGTGGTTGGCACATGGCTAAGGGATTTGTCCGACGGGTACGTGTCGTTCAATTTGAATGGCGAAAAGGATTTCTCCGCGGCGCGTATGCCGGGATCGTTCGTTGTAAATGACGTGAAGAGGAAAAATGTCAAGCCGGGGGTTTTGCCTGCACAGACTCGAACTGTCGGCGTGGAAAAACCCTGGTTCATCGGCGACCAGCCCAAGGTCAAGAGTGAAGCGACCCAAAAGCCGCCGTTTGTGTGGCAGGGCGTCGAAGGTGAACTCCAGAAGACTCGGTTGAATCAAGTCCATCGAGACCTCGGCGGCAGGATGGTCCCGTTTGCGGGTTGGGAGATGCCCGTGGTGTACACGTCTATTTATGAGGAACATCTGGCGACGCGGCAGGCGGCGGGACTGTTCGACGTGAGTCACATGGGCGTGTACGAGGTGAAGGGCGCAGATGCGGCGTCGTTCCTGGATGCGATTTGCGGCAACGACTGCGGCGGGCTGGAGCCGGGCGAGAGTTTGTACACGCACTTCCTGACGCCCG
>JBBIUO010000132.1:9573-10319 GCA_037440205.1 Chloroflexota bacterium | reverse complement strand
CGTCGCAATCTGAAATCACCATCGAGAGGGGATGATCCGTCGCTGTGAATGACGCGGTCAAATCGAACTGGTTGCGGGGCAGCTGGTCGAAGGGCTGATCGTACCCGGCTTCGATCATCGAATCCAAAATGGTCGGCGTGACCAGTCCAGCGCTCAATTCGTCGGCCCATAAGGCGGTCTGAAAGACATCCCAGAATGCGTCGCTGACCTTTATCGGCTGGTCGAATGTCCGATTGAGGCGGGACAGTTCCGAGGTCGGGCGGAAGCGGCTGAAGGCCTGCTCCCATTCCTCGAACCAGGCCGGGATATCCTTCAAAATGGGCGGCGCGATTTCCGTATCCTGCTCCAAAATGGCGAGCATTTCACAGCCCATCGCGCGGAAAGGGTGTCGGTGCAACATTATGAGGAGGTGGTGACGGTGACCGGATCGCCGTCTCCGCCGCCGCCCTGGCCGGATTGCATGACAATGACCTGTGGTTGCGGGGCTGTGCCGCCAAAGAGGATGGTATATCCGGGCGGGGGCATGGTGGGCGCAGGTGTGGGCGGCGCGGAAAGAACGACGGGGGTGGGTGTGGCTTGTGCGGCTTGTTGTTCCGCGGCGGCTTTTTCATCGGCTTTTGTTTTGTCCGGGCCGGCAAACATGTTCCAGAATGCCAGCACGGAGGTCATCGAGACGGCGGCAATCGCCAGCTGCACGTCGGTCCATTTGCGGGAGGTGGGTTTGGCTGAAGTCATTTATGCACCTC
>JBBIUO010000132.1:3833-9563 GCA_037440205.1 Chloroflexota bacterium | reverse complement strand
AATCGTCGCCGCCTTCGCCGCCGCTGTCTTCCTGGTCATCATCGCCGTTATCTTCCTGCTGTTGCTGTCCATCGCGCCGGGGGCGGTTGCCATCGTTATCACGGTTACCGGCAGGCACCACCACCACGACGGGATCCAGTTTGGTGACGAGGAGGATTTCGCCGGTGGAACTGACATAGATCAGGTCGCCGGAACTGAAGGTGACCAGATATGCAAGAGCGCCTTCGTAATCAACGACTTCCACGCTGTACACGTCGGAATTTCCCAAATAGTCCACTGCGATTGTAGTGGCTTGTTCGGGCGAGATCACGGCGGGCTGGGCGATGGTCGGCACAGCGGCAGGCATCTGTTGCTCGACAGCCACAGGTTCGGCAGGCGCAAGCGCCACCGTTTCCTGCTTCTTCACAATTTGTTGGTAAGCCGAAATCACTCCAAACAGGATCGCCATGAGAAATACCGTGAGCATAGCAGAGATGAACAAGGTGCTTTTTCGCATTTTTTGTAACTCCTTTTTAATCGGTTTTTGCTTCTGTTTTGCTCACCTTGCACGGTAGGGGCGACCCTTCATGATTTGGCGGGGTACTTTGCTCCTACCGGACGAGTCGCCCCTACGGCTTTGCGGAGCACTGCGTAAGATGAGTTATTCCATTTGGTCGCTTTTGCGGCGAAATAGTTACTGGCAGGTTGATTAATGACGAATTAGAGATTTCCCCACTCAAAAAAGATGGACACCCTGCAGGGAGGGTGTCCATTCAGATAAATCCCTTTTTGGTCGCATTATGGTTAAGGGGCGACATCAATCACTTCGATAGAATCGATTTCGGCCACGCCGTCGCCTCCAACCGCAAATACCGCTTGTATGGCTAGGAAGCGATATGAACCGCGGGGTGCAGGAACACCGGGGAGATTATTATCCACATCAATCAAGATTCCCGCCTTAGGCGCAGGAGGAATACCATAAAGACTGACATAGGAAATATCTTGATTATCGCTTTCGTCCGATGGATGAGGTGGAATACCCAAACTCAAAATGCTATAACTAACATTTGAATTATCGTCGGAAAAATCATCGCACCAGTTGAAAACCTCATAGTATGTGATCCCGTCGGACGAGATGCTCAAAATAATACAATCCATGTAAACCTTGTTATCGGTGGTATTAAGATATTCATAAAAAACAAAATCATAATTTGTATCTGATGGATCCGTCACAATAATGGGAGTCGCGCCTAAATCCATTACAACCGTCCCGCCATCTGGAAGCAAATAAACATTCCCGTCACCTGGACCGGGGTTTATTGCCGTAGGGATCGGTGTGAAAGTTGCGGTGGGCGTCGCCGTTGAAGTCGCAGTTGCTGTTGCGGTATTTGTGGCAGTGGACGTTGCAGTGTTTGTGGCTGTTGAGGTAAACGTTGCGGTCACAGTCGCAGTGGACGTTGCCGTCGGAGTCGACGTGAAAGTGGCTGTAGGATTCAACGTTGCAGTTGGAGGAATCGTTGGGGTGGATGTTCTTGTCGAAGTAGGCGTGGGCGTCCTGGTCGCGGTGGGGCCAAGAGTCGCGGTTTTGGTTGTGGTGGAGGTGTCGGAAAGGGTGGGTGTCTTCGAGGGTGTGAGGGTTTTGCTCGGTGTCCGTGAGGGAGTCCGTGTCGGCGTCCGCGTTATCGTTGGCTGGGTGACAGGCACTTTTGTATTGGTGGGGGATGGCGTCCTCGTCCGGGTAGCCGCGATCTGAATTGTTGACGTTGCCGTGGCAGACGGCCGCGGCGTAAAGGACGGTGACCCGCCCGGTTGGATGACAGGTTGGGAGGGAAAAGCCGCAGGAGACCCGGTGGAGGTGACGAGATAATCACCCAGGGGGGTAAGTATCCCGGCCTGCAGGGGCGGCACTGAAGTGATCTGCCATTTCGGAGAGACGTTTGGGTCGAGTTTGGATCGCATATCCGCGGATATGCTCCAGGTGGGAGGGAGGCGAATCGCGATCTGTCCCGCCATCAGCATCAGGAGGATGCCGATGGGAAAGACGGAGGCGAGTAAAACCAGTTCACGTCGGTTACGGCGCGGAGTATTCATAGGCCTCCTCCGTTTGTTTTTCCACCGGCAGGGAAATAAAAAATGTGCTTCCGGGATTGGTTTCTTCATCGTAGCCCGGGCTCTCCACCCAAATGCGGCCTCCGTGCGCCTCCACAATTCCACGCGCAATGGCAAGGCCAAGTCCGGGGCCGCCGCCTTTGAACTTCGTCTTGCCGGAAGAATGCAACAAGACATCCCCGGTCTGGCTGAATTTTTCGAAGATCAAATGGTGCATATCGGGGTTTATGCCGATGCCGGTATCGCGGACAAAAATCTCCACGCGCGGCTGTTCATCGCCGTTCACGAACCTTCCGCCTATGGTGATGTGCCCGCCATCCGGCGTAAACTTGATCGCGTTCATGATCACATGATAGAACACCTTCTGGAGCAGGTCCGGGTCGGCAGGAATGGAGGGCAGATTGCGAAGGTCATGTACCTGGAAATCGAGATTTCGCTCGGCCAGGGCTTTCTCAAATCCCTTGCCCACCTTTTTGATCAACAGGTCAATGCGCAGGCCGGTTTTCCGCAGGAGCAGGGCGTTGCTGTCAATGCGGGAAACGTCCAACATACTCTCGACGATGCTCGTCATCCGTTCCGAGCCATCCAGGATTCCCTGCGCCAGGGACCTCAACTCGGGGTCGTTGCGGGTATCCTGTTCCATCATTTGCGAGTAGCCCATGATCAGCGTCAGGGGGGTGCGTAATTCGTGCGCCGAGATCTGGATGAAGTTCGATTTCGTTTTATCAATATTCTTCAGGATTTGATTCATCCGTTCCAATTCCCGGGTGCGCTCCTGCAGGTTCTCGGTCATGCCATCGAAGGTTTTGGCGAGGACGCCGATCTCGTCCTTCGCGCGAATGCCCGTCCGCTGTTCAAGGTCACCGGCGGCGATGGCCTGCGAGGTATTCACCAACGAGTAGAGTGGATTGATCATCTGGCGGGAAATGAAATAACCGATCACGATCACGGCAAAGAAAAGCCCGGTAAATAAACCCACATACAACGTGCGGCTATTCTCCCCGGATTGAACCACAAAATCCAGTGGCAGGGCCACGGCAAACACCCCGATGGGAGCCCCTCCAACTTGCAGGGGAGCGCGCGCGAGACTGTACAAACGGCCGTTAATCGAAATATTGACCCCCCTTACAACATCCCCGGAAACGACGATGTCCTGGAATTCCTTGCTCGTGATCGAAATGGCCTGCAAAATATTTGGATCGTCCGCGCCCAGCGTGGTGCCGAGAGCTTTTCCATCGCTCCCATAAACAATGACATCGGCCAGCGCCACGCTTTTCAAATCCGAGAGGATGGTTCGAACGGATGTGCCGACGACCACCACACCGGCAAACCCGCCATTCAGGTTCACCGGAATGGACGTGTAATAATACGTTAGACCGTCCCTGGCATTGGAGGCCAGCAGGCGCAATGGAAGGGCCTCTGGATTCCTGCTGCCTAAAAACGGCAGGACCAGCGGCGAACCAGCCATGCCGGTGTTTTCTTGCACGCGCTCCACGATCCCCAGTTCGTTCACAGAAAAATGAGCAACCTCGTTTCCCTGCGGCGAGATCAACGCCAAATCCTCCACGTGGAACCCTGCAACATACGTCTCCGCCAGTTGGTATGCCGTGTCGCTGTCCTCGTTCCGAAGCGCCTCGCCCAGCCCGGCGACGAACGCAACGATCCGCGCATCTTCCGCCTGCTGGCGTTCCAACTTTGTGAATCCATCCGAAACCACCTGCCCCGCCTCCACCAACTGGTTCGTCAACCGCTCTCTCATGGTGGTGGATACAAGAGTCGTGACCACATACACCCCGATGATGGAAACGATCAGGGTCAACAACAAATAAGGCAGGATGACTTTAAGGCGTATGCTCATAGACTCATGCAATCATTATCAGTACTTCACGAAAGCGCGTAATTGGCGTTCTCTAACGCCTAATTTGCGCCAGAGAGCGCAAACTACGCGAGGTTTTCGTGATCTACTGATTATACAAATTTGGCTGACAGGAATCCAGAAGATGATAAATACTGCAAGATGATTACAACACAAACGAGACTTTAACCGTGCCTCCACACCGCCTCAAAACCGACCGTGGGACTGGTCCTGTTTCCCAGGCAGTTTCCTCTATTTTACATCCTCGCGCGCCAATCCCAGCCGGGACTTTTGAAAGGGCATGCACGCAAAGGTTGTCGGCAACTGACGCTCCAGCCGCCGTCCCCAACTTACAGTGTTCCCCTTGAAAGACGCTCAACATCCCGCTACAACCGCTTCACATAATGGATAAGCCGCTCCGCCTCGAAATATCCCAGCTTCGAATGCGCGCGGATGCTGGCTTCATTATCCAGCCAGGTATCCGAAGCCATCTCGGTGCAACCCTTTTCGCGCGCCCAGTTTTCAGCGGCCTCCGTCATCAGCCCCACAATTCCCCTCCCGCGATACTCCTCCTGAACGAACCAGCCTTCGATGTAGCCTACCGGGCTGGTCTCGCACCCCTCCCCGTACTCCCTTAACCGCACTTCGGTCAAGCCGACTGGTTTCCCGTCGGCACAGGCAAAGAAGACCACGTAACTCTCATCCGCGAGGATGTCATCCATGTCGAAGTCCAGGTATTCGTCCGGCGCTTCGGGCCAGATTCCCTTGCGCATGCGAAACCATTCGGCTTTGTCTTCCTGCGTGGCGCGGCGGATCGTAATTTCCATGATTCTCCTGAAATAAAAAGACTCCAAAGGCCCGAACAGACCCTTGAGTCTTGAGTATAAACCACTCCCCCGGCAACAGCCCTAAAACCCGATCTTCCCCGTCACAAACAGGGCCATGACGCCAATCACACACACGGCCATCATGAACATAAAGGAGATGACGAACCTCTGCTGGGCTGTCATCCCAAGAATGCGCCTTGAACGCGGTTTGGCTTCGAAGGTTGGCTCCGGCCCGGCAATGGCGCGGGGGGCTGGCGTTTCATCATAACTGGACGCGGCATCACTGCGGAGATTGTCAATTTCATTCATGGTCACCTCGTTATTGATAAAAGTATATCACGCGGCAGGTCTCAGGCTTACATCTCCAAAACGGACAACGACAGGCTTCCCATCCCCGCCCAACAGGCGCAGGCTTCCATCTGATTCAAGCCCAAGCAATTCGCCTGTGACCGGAACATTATTGTCGTTTGCCTGAATCTGAACCTGTTCGCCGCGAAACGCCAGCAGGGACTCCCAGGCTTCGATGAATTCATCGCCTCCCATGAGTCCGCGCCAGTGGAGGAGCGCCTCCAAAATGCTGAAAAGAATTTCCTCACGCGCAGGCGAATCCTGCCCAAGAGCCTCTTCAAGGCTGGTCGCCGGGAATTGCAGCAACTCCGCCGGGGGGACGGATTCCTTGGCGATGTTGATCCCCACGCCAATGACAAGCGAATCCACCTCGTCACCGGCCCACACCGTTTCGACGAGAATGCCTGCAACTTTTTTCCCGTTCAATAAAATATCATTCGGCCATTTGATCTGCGGGGCGAGTCCCTGCCTGGAACAGGAGTCTGCTATTGAAAGCCCGGCCAGTCCCACGGTCCGCGAAAGATGCGGACGCAGGGCGGCGGGGCGCAGGATCAAACTAAATGCAAGGGCGCTCCCTTTTGGCGTGAACCATCTGCGGTTAAGTCTGCCGCG
>JBBIUO010000132.1:319-3818 GCA_037440205.1 Chloroflexota bacterium | reverse complement strand
TTCATCTGCAACGACGAGTGAAAAATCCCTGGCGCCCTTCGCGGCCCAGGCCAGCGCCTCATCATTCGTGGAACCGATGGAATCGAAATATCGCAGGCCGCCGAGATTTAATTTGGAAAGCGTTTTTTTGAGGGAGTGTTCGTTCATGGGGGGGATAAACAAGTACACAAGTAAAAAAGTAGACAAGTAGACAAGTAGACAAGTAGACAGGTAGACAGGTAAACAAGTACACAAGTAGACAGGTGGACGGTTTACATATCTACTTGTTTCCGTGTCTACCTGTGTACCTGCTTCCGTGTCTACCTGTATACCTGTCTCCGTGTGTACGTATTTCCTCACTGAACAATATCATACGGATTGATGTTCGTTCCGCCGATGCGGATCTCGAAGTGCAGGTGGGCGCCGAACGAATTCCCCGTATTGCCGGAATAACCGATCACCGCCCCCTGCCCCACGAACTGGCAGACACTGACAATGAACGAGCTCAAGTGGGCATAGACCGTCACATACCCATTGCCGTGATCAATCTGCACCACGTTGCCGTAGCCGTAATTCCATCCGCCCTGCGCCTGCGTCACCACGCCCGCGCCCGCCGCATAAACATTGGCGCCCTCCGGGGCTGTAATATCAATGCCGAGGTGGCTCGGGCTATAACCATTTCCGGAAAGGGAATGCTCATCCGCCGGCCAGCCAAAACCTGTAGCCACCGGGCCGCCGCCGCAAACATTCGTCGCGTTTCCGCCGCCCGTGCCGGTGCCTGTGCCGCGGCCCATCGTTTGCAGATCCGCCGCCCAGTTTCTCAACTCGCGCGAACCGCCGGGGATCATCACCTTTGTGCCGGGCGCAATCTTCGGATCGGTAAGATCAACGTTGTTGCCGGGAAAATTGATGATATCGTCGGCATTCGCATTGAATTTTTCAGCGACCGATTCAAACGTATCGCCATCCTTCCATTCGTAGTACAGCCCGTCCACCGGCGGAATGATCAACTCCGTGCCGGGTTTGAGACTGTGCGGATTGTCATCCAGCTGGCTGTTGGCAAAAAGAATGGATTCGGATTTGAGGTTGAACTGCTCGGCGATGGAAAGCATCGCATCCCCGCGCGAAACGCGATAGGTGACCGGCTCATAACGGGGCCGTTCGGGGATGTTCGTCTTCAATTGCAGTTTGCGCAGGATGTACAAAACCCCGCCTCCCCCCTCCCCGACAACTGGTACGCTCCCCTGCGGCTGACCAGCGCCCGGAGCATTTGCCGAAGTCGTCGGCACGACCGCGGACGCGGCATTCACCGGCAATGAGTTCTTGTAAAAAACCGCCGACCCCAGCAGGGCAATGACGATGAGAACGGTCACAACCCAACTGACAACCGTGAAACGATCCGCCTTGGGTTTCGCGCCCTGCGGGTCGTTCCGGCGCGGCGCAGTGGGAGGTTCATTCACCGCCGATGCCTCCTTTGGCCTGCGCTTGAACTTCGCGCCAACGGCGGCAAAGAAGGATCGAATTTTTTCTAAAATGCTTTTCATTCTTTCAATTGTAGTACAGAACGACGGTTCGCGTTACGCGTCCCTCGTCAGATTCTCCAAAAATTCCAGGTTGTTCTTCGCCTTTTCCATGCGGGAGATGATGGCCTCCGTCGCAACGGAAATATCCATGCCGGCACCGGCGGGCGGCGGGGAAATCATTTGAATGAACATACGGCGCATCAACCACACCCGCTGGAGCAGGTCCGGGCCGAGGAGCAGGTCTTCGCGGCGCGTGGACGAGCGTTCGATATCCACCGCCGGGAAAATGCGGCGTTCCTGAAGTTTGCGCGAAAGGATCAATTCCATGTTGCCGGTGCCTTTGAATTCCTCGTACACCACGTCATCGAGACGGGAGCCGGTATCCACAAGACAGGTGGCAATGATGGTGAGCGAGCCGCCGTCTTCCACGTTGCGCGCCGCGCCAAAGAATCGTTTGGGCGGGTACAGCGCGGAGGGGTCCATACCGCCGGAGAGTGTGCGGCCCGAGGGATTGACGACCAGGTTATAAGCGCGGGCGAGGCGGGTGATCGAATCCATGAGAATGACCACGTGGCGGCCAATTTCCACCAGCCGTTTGGCGCGCTCAAGGGCCAGCTCTGCGGTACGCACATGGGAGGTGACGGGCTCATCGAAGGTGGAAGCGACCACTTCCGCATCCACCGAGCGATCCATGTCGGTCACTTCCTCGGGGCGTTCGCCGATCAATGCGATGATGAGATGCACGTCGGGGTATTTGGTTGAAATCGAGTTCGCAATCTGTTTGAGGATCGTGGTCTTGCCCGCCTTGGGGGGTGAGACGATCAATCCGCGCTGGCCGCGGCCGATGGGGGCGATCAAGTTGATGAGCCGGGGCGCAAGGGTGTCGTGTCCAATTTCAAGGTCAAATCGTTTTTCGGGGAAAATGGGGGTGAGATTTTCAAAAACGATTCTGCGTGAATTCCCCGCTTCCGGTTCCAGGCCGTTGATCGATTCCACTTTGAGCAGGCCGAAATGCCGTTCGCTTTCACGCGGCGGGCGCACCTGCCCAATGACCAGGTCGCCTGCGCGCAAATCATACTTTCTCAACTGCGCCTGCGAGACATATACATCCTGGTCGCTGATGCGGTAGTTGGTGGCCCGTAAAAAGCCGATGCCTTCGCTCATGATCTCCAGGATGCCGCCGCGCAGTTCGATGCCTTCCTTTTGCGCCTCCGCCTCGCGGATCATCATGGCGAGGGTCTCTTTCTTCAGGCGGTTGGCATTGGGGATATTGAGCGTTTTCGCCATGCCGCGCAGTTTGGAAAGCGGTTCGTTCTCTAGTTCGAGTATTTTCATGTTGGAATCTCTTATGGAAAATATGAAAAATGGGAATGTGAAAAAGACCAGTCCCCACTGAATGGGCTGGCGTATTTCCTTAGAAAGTTGTTGGTGCGATTGGGGTTTTGGTCAAGGTTATCGTTACGATTTTCCGGCACAATTGAATGGCGTCCGGTATTTGACAAAAATCAATTGTCAAGCGTCAGGGGAGATGACGGGATTATAGCACTTCCACCGGGGTGATGCAAGCGGCGGAATATTAAATTTTTCAACGCCGTCAAAAAAACATGCACCGGGCGATCCATCCCGGTGCATGTTTCAAACTGCGGTTATCCGGCGCTATGAGCGTTTGCTCTGATACACCGCCAGCAAAATCTTGATATTCAACACAATGAAGCGCCAGAGTTGATAAAGTTTAAAGTTCATCCAGAACTTTTCGGCTTTGGAGAATTCCTGGGGTTGCATTTCTTCCTCCTATTCAGGGATGAGAGTCCAGCCGGGGCGGGCTTTGAACTTCCATATGAAGGTGTGATGGAGCATGAACTTCATCCACGCGCCGCTGACTCCCATTTCAAGGTGGGAGGTGAACAGGTCGCGGCCAAATTCGTTTTGGTAGGTCTTGCGATCTGGCACAACGGGGCGCATGACGATGGTCACGGCATTGCCATCCCAGAGAGAAT
>JBBIUO010000132.1:0-309 GCA_037440205.1 Chloroflexota bacterium | reverse complement strand
GCCGAGCGCCGTCCCGGCGATCCGCGCCGCCCGGGTGTCGCCCATCGAGGCGATGCAGGCGGCGACCATTTCGGGCATTGGCTCGCTGTGGGTCATTTCGCCTTTTTCGATGAGGTCGGCGATGTTCAAGGCCACGAGGCGTCCGATCACACCGCTGACCATGCCGGTGCGCGGCGGCGCGGGAGCAATGGCAACGTTATTCTTGTTGGTGAAGGGTTTGGAAATCGGGCCGGGAGGCGCAAAGGCGATCCCTGCGGCAAAGACGTTCTTGTAGGTTGGATTCTGATATCGGGCAGGCCATGCCTCGGG
>JBBIUO010000131.1:8542-10332 GCA_037440205.1 Chloroflexota bacterium | reverse complement strand
ACTTCCATGCCGGCATCGCGCAGGGCGCGCGCCACCACTTTCGCGCCGCGGTCATGCCCATCCAGGCCGGGTTTGGCAACCAGAACCCGTATCTTTCGGCCCTGTTCAGGATTACTCTTCTTTTCGGTCATGGTTCCTCCGAGGGAATGATGGGGAAATTATACTATGTAACGTAAACCGGCTTAACAAATATCAGGGAGCCGTGATTTTTTCATTTCCCACCCCATCATCCGCGCAGTGTTTTTATTTCATCCAAATAATTATCCCTGTCAATCACCCGCAGTGCATGAGGCAGGGGGAAAACGGGGGTGACTTTTTTGGATTCGTATTTTATTTCATAACACGTGTATTCCTTGTTATAGTTTTCAAGAACAACATCCACCTCCCTGCCGCTGTATTCGCGATAAAAATAGGCGCTTAAAGAAAGTTGCTGTATTCTTCTTTTTTTCTCCAGTTCGATCACGATAAAATTTTCGAACACGCCTCCTTTATCAGGGCGCAAGTTAATATCGCGAAAGTCTTTAATCAGCGCATTCCTGATTCCCAGGTCAAAGAAATACAGTTTTCGATTTTCCGACACCGCCCTGCGAAGATTGGTTTTAAACGATGGCAGTGGAATGAGGACATAGTTCTTGATAAAAACCTCGACATAGTTCGAGACCGTCCCTATGTTCGCCTGCAGGGAGGATGCAATTTCCCGAATGGACACCTCCTGCCCGATTTGCAGGGCAATTTTTGTCAGAATATCCTTTGCAAGCTTCAGGTTTCTCAAATCATACAAGGCCGCGATATCCTTCAACACATAACTTTCAAGTATGTTTTCGAGAAATCCGATCTTCCTTTGCGTAGACTCGGATGAAGTGTATATCTCGGGATATGCGCCATAAATTTGAACGTCGTGTTGAAGAGCCTGTGTAAACGATCCATCCTCATATGATTTTCGGGGCATGTTTGCATCAATTTCCTCAATCGAGAACGGCAAACAATACAGTTCCTCGTACCGTCCCGCCAGACTATCGAATTCCTGGCTTTTCTTCCGTAACTCACTGCTCCCTGTGGCGATGATCTTTACCTTGTATTCGTCATGCAATAACTTTAGTGAGAGGGTGGATTCCGGGTAACTTTGGATTTCATCAATCAGGATTAATGGATGCTCCTCGGCGATCTTTTGCAGGATATCCCTTCTCGGCTGGAACTTTTCCCGGTCTGAAAGGAAATCAAAATTGAAAAGCGGGATATTATGTTCTTCGCTTATCTTCGAGAGGATAGTGGTTTTCCCAGCCCTGCGCGGCCCCCAAATAAAGAGAATCTTGTTATTCTCTCCCACAATATAGTTCTTGATGTTACTTTCAATTGCACGGGTGAACATGGAACTTATTATAACAAAATACCATTAATTTGTCCATCAGTATTGTGCATTTTACTGTTATTTTGCACAACGAAGGAAACCGCCTACATCCCATCATCCTTCGGCGGGGCGGTTTGACCGTAATCGAGCACGGCGCGCATCTGTGTGCCACCCTCCGGCGGGCCGACGATCTTTTTATCTTCCATCATGTCCACAATACGGGAGGCGCGGGTGTAGCCGATGCGGAGTCTTCGTTGAAGCATGGAAACGGAGGCGCGGCCTTCCTTGCGGATGAGTTCCACCGCATCGTCGAAAAGCGGATCGCCTTCCACCTTCGCCATGTCATCCCAAAGCGGGGCCTGCTTGAGCGGGACATTGACCGGCACGGATTCTGCGGGCGTGGAACCTGCCACAGCGTACGGACTCGCGCCACTGGCCTGAT
>JBBIUO010000131.1:0-8532 GCA_037440205.1 Chloroflexota bacterium | reverse complement strand
GTCAGGTTTTGGATTTCGTGATCGGAAACGAACACGCCCTGCAAGCGCGCCGCAGACGGAGCATCGGGCGCCTGGTAGAGCATGTCGCCGCGGCCGAGCAAACGCTCCGCGCCCGGCTGATCGAGGATGACGCGGCTGTCGGTGTTGGAGGCAACGGCAAAGGCAATGCGCGCCGGGAAGTTGGCTTTGATGAGGCCAGTGACCACGTCCACAGACGGGCGCTGGGTGGCGATGACCATGTGAATGCCGGTGGCTCGCGCCAGTTGGGCAAGGCGGGTGATGGTTTTTTCGGTTTCGTCGGGGGCGATCATCATCAGATCGGCAAGTTCGTCAATAATGACCACGAGAAAGGGCAGTTTCTTTTGTCCCTGTAATTTCATCTTCGCGTTGTAATCGGTGATGTTGCGCGAGCCGGCCTGTGCAAACAGGTGATAACGTTTATCCATTTCGCGCGTCATCCATTGCAGGGCGCCGATGACGCGATCCATTTCAACGACGACGGGCCCGAGCAGATGGGGGATGCCGTTGTAGCCGGTCAATTCCACGCGCTTCGGGTCCACCAGCACAAGGCGCAGATCGTCGGGAGTGTTGTACAGCAACAAGCAGGTGAGGATGGAATTGACGCAGACCGATTTGCCGGAGCCGGTGGTGCCGGCGATCAAAAGATGCGGCATGTTTTCGAGGCTGGCCGTGATGGGAACTCCGGCCACGTCACGCCCCAGCGCAAAGTTGAGCGGCTTTGTGTTGCGCGTGAAAATCTCGCTTTCCAAAATATCGCGCAGGGCGACCATCGCCATTTCGTCGTTTGGAACTTCGATGCCCACGTAACTGTGACCGGGCACCGGCGCCTGGATGCGGATGCGGGGAGCGGCCAGCGCGAGGGCAAGGTCATCGGATAATGAAGCGATCTTGCTCACACGGACTTTGGTGCGCACGCCGCCTCTGGACTCAAGAAAAAGCGGCTCCACGCCAAATTGCGTGATCGATGGCCCGCGGCTGATCGCCACTACCTGCGCCGGCGCGCCGAAGGAGGCAAGAGTCTCTTCAATTAATCTCGCGCGTTGCTGGATGAAATCCTCGTTGATGGAGGGGGCGTTGCCGGCATCGAGAACGTCGCTGACTTTGGGCAGAATCCAATGGATGACGGTTACGCCGCTGGTCGTTCGTACGGGTTGTTGAATGCCTTGCACTGCCGGGGTGGACGGTGGCACGGCGGATTGATCTATCGGGGTGAAGCCGTTTGTCGAAACAGAATCAGGCGTCGGCGCGTTGGAAGCGATGGGTTTGTTCAACAGTTTCCGAATCCACGCGATGAATGGGCCGATCCAAAAAAATAAATCCTGTACCGGTTTATCGAGCAATACTGCGATGCCAATCACCAGCCAGGCAATGAGGGCGATGAATGCTCCGCCACTGCCAAACCCAAACCAGAGGAAACGCTGGAAGAGGCCGCCAATATACCCGCCGCCGATGCCTTTGAGCGCCTCGGCTTCGGCGGTTTCGGCTGTGGCGACAAAGGTATGCAAAACGGTGAGCAACCACAAAAAGAGGATGACACTGCCGACGACACGTTCAAGCGAAAGAGGAGGGATGCGTTCGATCTTGCGGAAGACCAGCCATAGCCCAAAGATCAGCAGGCCGAGCGGCAGGATGTAAACGCCCCAGCCGAAAATTTGCGCGATAAAAAAAATTGCGCCGCCGACGATGGCGGAGCGGTTGGCAGAGACAAGCCCCAGAATGATGAGGATGCCGGTAAATGCGGCGATGATGCCAACCACGTCGAGTTTGCGTTCGGGAGACAATTTATCCCACCACGAAAGCGCGGGCATGGGCGCAGGCGGCGGTGTATGCGCCGGCTGTTGATGGCCTTTTGCGGGCCTGCCCTGCGGCGCGTTCCCTTTTTTGGGAGGGATGGTCTTGCCCGCGGGCCTTGCGCTTTTCTTTGGCGGGGTGGAGGGTTTGAGGAGGGGCATCTATCAATTTACGATTTATGATTTACGATTGACGATTGTGTGCGGTGTACAGCATTGAATCATGAAGCAAAAAAGATTATAGCACAAATGGTCTGTTTTCTTTGGGGTACAATTGCGGCGCTTAACAGAACCAGGTGAGTGTGTCGCGCTTGATTTGACAATTCACCTTATGCAGATATTTCCGGTAAACCGTTGGGGCAACCCTTCAAGATTTATCAGGGCACTTTGCTCTTACTGGACGGGTCGCCCCTGCTGCGTAAGATAAACCAATCACTTCCATAGGAATCAACATTGTTCGAAATTCTTTTTCTCGGCACATCGGCTTCCGCGCCTTCGGCGAAGCGCGGACTTTCAGGGCAGATCGTCTCGCACAACGAATACCGGTTTCTCATTGACTGCGGCGAGGGCACACAGAGACAGATCCTGCAATCAGGCATCGGCTTCAAACGGCTGACGCGCATTCTTTTGACGCACGGTCATCTCGACCACATCCTCGGGCTGGGCGGTTTGCTTTCCACGTTTTTGCGCTGGGAGGCGATTGACGAACTCGAAATCTACGCCGGGCGCAGTACGCTGGAGCGCGTGCAGACGCTTCTGTACGATGTCGTTTTACGCGGCAACCAGCCCCCCATGCCGTTGATATTGAAAGAGATCAAGCCCGGGGTCATTTTTGAAGCGGACGATTTCACCGTCACCGCGTTTCCGGTCACGCATCGCGGCCCGGATTGCCTCGGTTATGTGTTTGAAGAAAAGGCGCGGCGTCCCTTCCTTTCGCAAAAGGCGGATGAACTCGGAGTCCCATTCGGACCCGAACGCCGTGAGTTGGTTGCCGGAAAAGAGGTGACTCTTCCCGATGGCACGCGCGTCAAACCGGACGATGTGCTGGGGGCGTGGGAAAAGGGCAGTAGACTCGTCGTTGTGGGGGATGCCGGTAGAACGGACAACCTGCTCGAGGTCAGCAGGGACGCGGATGCGCTCGTCATCGAATCCACCTACCTCGATGAAGAAGCGGACATGGCGAAGCAGTTCTCGCATCTCACCGCCCGCATGGGCGCGGAACTCGCATTAAAGGCGGGGGTTAAAAAACTCATCCTCACGCATATTTCGCGCCGCTACCGCGAAAAGGATGTGCTTGCAGAGGCGCAATCCGTTTTTGCAAACACGGTGGTGGCCCGCGATTTTGACAATTATCAAATCAGGAAAGAAACAGACAATGGTAGATAAATTTACGATAGGGGTGTTGACTTCCGGCGGCGATGCGCCCGGCATGAATGCCGCCATCCGCGCCGTGGTACGAACGGCATTGACAAACAACATGAGCGTCATCGGGGTGCGGAACGGGTACGAGGGCCTGGTCAACGGCGAATTTCAACCTTTGGACGCGCGTTCGGTGGGAGGAATCCTCCAGCGCGGCGGGACGATTTTATATACCAGCAGAAGCAAACGTTTTATGGAGCCGTCCGGCCAGCGCGAGGCGATTCGCAAAATGAACGAAGCCGGCATGGACGCATTGATCGTCATTGGCGGCGAAGGCTCGATGAATGGCGCGAACGCGCTTTCAAAACAAGGGATAAAAGTCATCGGCATCCCCGGCAGTATTGATAACGACATCTGGGGCACGAACATCGCCATCGGCACCGATACGGCGATGAACACCATCATGGAAGCCGTGGACAAACTGCGCGATACGGCCTCGTCGCATCAGCGGGCGTTTTTGATCGAAACGATGGGACGCAACAGCGGCTACCTTGCGGTAATGGCGGCCATCGTCTGCGGCGCGGAAGTGGCGCTGATCCCCGAAGTGCCGATCACGGTTGAAGAGGTTGCCCAGGCTGTGGAAGACGCCTACAGACGAGGCAAGAACCACGCCATCATCATTAACGCGGAAGGTTCCAACATCAGTACCATGGACCTTGCCACACGGATTGACAGCCTCGACGTCGGCTTCAAGACGCGCATGACCATTCTCGGTCACATCCAGCGCGGCGGTTCGCCGACCGCCTACGACCGCCTGCTCGCCTCACGCATGGGAGTCAAAGCAGTGGAGGCGCTTATGGAAGATACGCACGGCGTGATGACCGGGCTGAAAAGCAAGGGCATTGATTTCATCCCGCTTTCGGATGTGATCAGCAACAAGCGCAAGGTGAACATGGAGTATTATCACATGGCGAAGGTGCTGGCGAGGTAGCTGTTAGCAAGTAGCGATTAGCAAGTAGCGGTCAGCGGTTGGCGGGTTTATCAGCCGTTGTTTCCTTTTAATTTTTGGATGAAGGCATTGAGCATTTTGCGAACTTCGATCAAACTGACTTGAAGCGCCTGATATTTTTCTTCCGGGAGATAGCCAAGGTCGCGCACAAGCAGGAGCAGGTATTCCAATTCACTGGAAGAACCCATTGAAATCAAGAAATACCGCTTGAGTTCCGCATCTGTATCTTTTCCACAACCCTCCGCAATATTGGTCGGGATGGAAACCGCCGCCCGTTGAATCTGGCTGGTTACGCCGTACATTTCCTGCTTTGGAAACGAGCCCGTGGATTTGTAAATTTCCAAAACCAATGCGTGAGCCTTTTCCCAAACCTTCAGTGTCCGAAAATCTTTCATGTCTCATTTCTCCTTTTATGAATTTATTCGCCGTGTTTGCATTCCGACCACAACAGCCAATGGCTAACCGCTAAAAGCCAACCGCTAATGGCTAAAAGCCAACAGCCAATCGCTAAAAGCCAACAGCCAATCGCTAAAAGCCAACAGCCAATCGCTAAAAGCCAACAGCCAATCGCTAACCGCCAATCGCTAACCGCCAATCGTCACCTGAATGATGGCCGTCTCCACAACCTGATCATTTCTCACCACCAGCAACTGCACGGCATACAGACCGCTCAAGCCGCTTGTATCCCACTCGGCGAGCAGATTGTTTTCAACGGGAGTCGTCACGTCACTGCCGAGTTGAATCCACTCCTGCGGATTCAATCCCTTGCCCACCTGCACGCGATAGTATTGAAAATTTTCACCGGACGCAGTGCCGACGATCTTCACCACCCCACTGACCTCTGAAAACAATCTCGGTTCTGTGATATTCGCAAACGGATTCACCGGCGGCGCCTGAATGGCATCGTAGGAGGCGGGCGGAATATCCAGCCCGGCGCTCCGCGCCCAGTCGCGCGCGGATTCGGGGACGATCATGTACACGCGGTTTTCGATCAACTCGGGCGGCGTGAACACCGTGGCAAGCAAACCCGTCTCGCGGTTGATCCCAAACTCGCGGTACAAATTATCGGCCTGCACCGGCTCACTGCCGCTCAAAAAAACTTCGCTCACTAAACGCGGACATTCCTTCGTGGGAAGCATCCCCGACGGGTCGCATACGGTGATGGTCGAAACACCCGGCGGCGCAGTCCAGCCATCAACAGGAGAATCGCCAACGGCAATTTGCATCAACGCATTCCAAAGCACGGCGGGGAATCGCGGCGTTACCCCCCTCTCGCCATGCACACCGCTCCACGTCGCCACAACGCGCGAAGGCGTGTACCCAACGGCCCACGCATCGAGTCCATCAACAGATTGCCCCACCTTCACACCGGCAGGCCTGCCGATCTCCAGCACGTTCGGCCGGCCAAGCGAAGGCCAGCGCGCCGATTCATCGCTCAACACATTCGTCACCAAATACGCCAGCGCGGGAGTCAGCACAGGTTTCGCCTGCGGCAAGGACCAATCCAACAACATCGAATGATCCACGCCTTCCACGCGCAACACCGTCGCGGGTAAAAAGTCATCGCCCATGTTCTGACCAAAATAAATGCCCCCGCTTCCAAACACGCCGTACGCGCCCGCGAGTTGAAGCATCGTCACCTGCCCTGAGCCTGCCTGTCCTGAGCTTGTCGAAGGATCAATCCCAAACGACGACGCGATGTTCGTCACATTCTCGATTCCCATTTGTGACTTCAAATTTTCAACGGGAACCTGATAATCGTTCGCCAGCGCAATCCGCAAACGGATCGGGCCGTGATATTCGCCGTCGAAATTTTGGGCGACTCCCTCCCCGGGGATGTCCCACGTCAATGTGGCCGGACTCAACCCGCGGGTGAATCCCGTCAAATAGACAAACGCATCCAAACTGGACCCGGGCCTGTGTGCGGTCACGAGAGGAGTTTCCGCCCCTTGAACAGTTTCTCCCACCACCGCCAGCACCTGGCCATGACTTGGGTCGAGAATCAACGCGCTTGCGGAGGAATCTGTCAGCGTGACTCCGGGCGGCAGGGATGGAAGCAATCGCGCCGAGTCGCAAGGTTGAGTCGGCTCTTCCAATCCCGCCATGCGAGCCGCGTACACTTCAGTGACACAAGCCGCCTGCGTTTGCAAATCGTAATCCAGCGTGGTGATGATGTTGATTCCGCCGCGCTCGATTCGGTCGCGCGGCAGTTGCGAATCCAATTGGGCGAGGACCATGTTCACGAAAGCAGGAGCAGGCTCGGGCGGAGTCGGAAGCGTATCTTCGTCCTGAGTCGTGTTGAAGGAAGGAGTCTCCGCCAGCGCCAGTTCCAGCGCTTCGTTGCTGAGCAGTCCAAGCCCGTTCATGATGTGAAGCGTCTCGCGTCCGCGTTGAAGCGCCACACGCGGAGCATCCAACGGATTGAGCGCGGGGGTCTCGCTCGTCGCCGCAAGGATCGCAGACTCAGCCTGCGTGAGTTGCTCCACCGCCTTGCCGAAATAAAGTTGCGAAGCGGCTTCGACGCCGTAGGCATAATTGCCGAAGTGCGCGCTGTTGAGATACCACTCCATCACCTGCGCGCGGCCAAACTGCGCGGTGATCTGCGCCGCGAGAATGCGCTCGCGGATGGCGCGTCTCAGCGAAGGCGGCTCGTTGTAAATGACAAACCCGCCGATGAGTTTTTGCGCGATGGTTGGATGCAGGTTTGGATCATCCAATCCCTGAATGGCGTATCCCGAATGTTTTTGGAATTGCGGGTCTTGCACGGCGATGACGGCGTCCACCAGGCTTTGTGGAATGTGCTGTGGATTTTGTTCGTTGATGGAAATGTACCGCCGCTGTTCGTCGTTCGGCGCGAAGGTGAAAAGCGTGTGCGCCCCCGTGCGGTCGTAGATGCGCGTGGGTTCGAGCAGAAGCCCGTCGGGCGGGTTGAGCAATCGCAGCAGGATTTCAACCGAGGGAAGTTCGCGCGTGATGTCGGCGTAGGCCAGCGCGCCGAGCAGGATGGCCGCCGCGAGAAAAAGCGAGAAAACGATTCCCCCGCTGAGGATCGCGCCGCGCGAATTGTTTGCCTGTTGATTTTGTTTTTGCAATCTGCGCTCGCGCCGCGCGCGGAGGACGGGGAGATATTTTTGCATATCCCTATTTTAGCGCAGGTCACGATTGACGCGCCGCCCGCTTCTTACTTCACCTTGAGTTTCTTTCTGATAAATTTCCGTACCCTGGCGGCGTTTTCGTATGCTTCATACGCCATTTCCAGCGGAACGGTCAAGCCGGGGTAACGAATGATGACGCCGTAATTTTCGAGCCTGCGAAGATTGTCGCGGAGATCCTCGAAACTTTCATCGAAAGGAAGACATAGTTCCATCAAACGGATCAGATCATGGTTGCGGGGGAAGTCAACATCATGTTCGGTCAGAAAAGCCTTCACGTATTTTTCGGCGCATTGCTGGCAATGAAAGCATGCCGAATCGATTTCGGGAACTTCGATTTCATAAAGAAGCACCCCTGCGGCATGGTAATCGCCTTCCGCCTTGGAAACCCATTCTTCAGTGACTTCGCGCATAAAGCACCTTCCCCTTCCTTGTAATTTCGCGGAGGAAGAAATCGCCGGCGTTCTTGCGCCTGTCAATGACCGCGCGCGAGCGCGCGATGATATCCACGCGGAAAGGAAGATGAGGCAGGGAGTCTGAAATTTCCATGATGGTTCTAAACTCCCCTTTTGGCGTTTCCATGATAACCAGCAAATCCACATCGCTCCCGTCGTTGGGTTTGCCGTATGCGTGTGAGCCAAAGAGAATAATTTCTTCGGGATTGAATTTCTCGGCAATCTGGCTTGCAAGCGCGCGAATGGTCCGCATGGAAATGCGGGCGCGTTTCTTCCGTTGCGGAACCTGAAATGCCGGGTGAACGGTCATGTTCAAATTATACGTGAAAATGCCGATATGAAAAACGTCCCGAAGGTTTCTGGAAAGACAAATATCCTGCGCGAAAACCTTCGGGACGGCGTTTTCGATTGCGATCTGCGGACAGAGGACGGTGGTCTGTGGGGCAAAACCGTCCGCGAGTTGGCGGGGCGGCGGGTTGATGAGTTAGCGACTCGCCTTACGCGGCAGCGCGAGATTTTGAACTTTTCCAAATAAATCTGACAATGCCGTACCGCAAGATTCATCTTGCGCCTGGCAGGTTTTCCGCCAAGTCAGGGCGTAAAGTGAACTTTGCGGTACAAAATCCTGCATTTTTATTGTCAGGTTAATTTGTTAATCTGCAATATCTCGCGTTTGCAGGGCGACATGAATGGATAGTGCAAGGTATTTTCTGTAAAAGAGATCTGGCATGTTTCGGAAGAGGAGT
>JBBIUO010000130.1:10189-10489 GCA_037440205.1 Chloroflexota bacterium | reverse complement strand
AGGTTGGGGCATTGTTGACCCTCCTCCGCCTTCATGTTAGACTCACCGATTGCCATGCTGAAACTTCCCGTCATTTTCGCGCTTGTTTTTTTCATGCAGACTGCGGATATTTCCATCACCTCTCCCAAGTCCGGCGACATTTTGCAGGGACAGGTGCAGATTCTTGGAAATATGAACGTGCCGAACTTTGCCTCTGCGGAACTGGCCTTCTCTTTCGCTTCCGACCCCGCCGACAGTTGGTTCACCATCCAAACATTTCCCCAGCCCGTGCAGGATTCCGCGCTCGCCACCTGGGACACA
>JBBIUO010000130.1:0-10163 GCA_037440205.1 Chloroflexota bacterium | reverse complement strand
CGGAGACTACACCCTGCATCTGCGAGTCTCCTTTCTGGATGGAACATCCCAAGTCGTTACCATCCCCGATTTGAAAATCCGCAACACCGCCCCCACGCAGACAGCCGCCGCTCCCACCGCCACCGCTGAGACCTTTGAATTCGCCGCCACAAACGCGCTGCCGACATTGACTCCCCGCCCCGGGCCGACCCTGCAAACATTTCCTTCGTCCACGCCCCTGCCGCCCAATCCTGCTTCGGTGACATCCTCCTCGATCTACCTGAATTTCGGGCGCGGCGCGTTGGCCGTGCTTGTGATTTTCGTTTTTGTCTCACTGTTGTTCCGTCTTCGCAAAAACACCTGAAACCTGACACATGGCACCTGAAACTTCCTACCTCATTATCGGCCTCGGCAACCCAGGCCGCGAATACAAAGACACAAGGCACAACATCGGCTTCATGCTCATTGACCAGCTTGCGGTGCGGCTCGATGCGCGCGGCATGAGACTGCAATCGAAGGCCATTGTCATTTCCACGCATCACGAAGAGCGTAAGATCATCCTTGCCAAACCGCAGACCTACATGAATCTATCGGGCCAATCGGTGCAGGGACTTTTGCACTTCTACAAGATTCCCATCGAAAACCTGCTTATCGCCCACGATGATTTGGATATCCCTTTCGGCACGATCCGCATCCGCCCCGGCGGCGGCCCCGGCGGACAGCGCGGCATGGCCTCCACTATTGACCACCTCGGCACAAAGGATTTTCCGCGCCTGCGCCTCGGTATTGGGCGCCCCCCCGGCCGCATGGACCCGAAAGATTATGTTTTGCAAATGTTCTCGAAGGAGGATATGAAACTTCTTCCCGATGTCCTCACCCGCGCCTCCGATGCCGCACTCACATTTGTGACGGACGGTTTGAACAAGGCAATGAATAAGTTCAATGGCGATGTAAGGGAAGCGTAGTTCTTTGGGATATACTTAACATATGGACGACACAAGGGAAAATTACCGGTTGTACATGCAAAACGCCCAGGAAATGCTGGATGTTGCGGAAGAACTTCTTCGCAACAATCACGGCGCTTCGGCCTGCAACCGCGCCTACTATGGAATTTTTTACGCCGCCAGCGCCTTGTTGTATTCAAAAGGGAAATCCTACGGTAAGCATAGCGCGGTACTGGCCGCCTTTCGTCAATACTTTATCAAGACAGGTGAGTTCGATAAAAAGTGGAGTGACGATTACGAATTTATCATGGACAGCCGTCATACCGCTGATTATGTCTTGTATGATTCGCTGGACAAGGAAGATATTGTCATGGTTCTCGCAAAAGCGCGAAACTTTGTCGAGGAAGTAAAGAAATGGCTTCAAGAACGCGACCTGCTCTAAAACTGTCAATCAAGGAAAAAAAGGCCGTCCGTGAATTTATCAGGACGGTCCAATCGGCCTACGGCGATAAGATTCAACGCGCCGCATTGTTCGGTTCCAAAGTGCGGGGGGATTGGACAAAATACTCCGACATTGACGTTCTATTGATTGTTGCAGACGACAAGTGGAAGTTTCGCCAGCCTTTCAGTGTCATCGTTTCCGACATTGCATTGAAGTATGACGTGAGCCTTGATATCCGCGTCATCAGTGCGGCTCGTTGGCAATATCTGGCAAACATTCAGGCCGGTTTGTATCAAAACATTTCCCGCGATTCGGTTCCAATCCGATTTCGCAGGAAAACGACGACGGCCGGAGCGTGACAGTCAATCTGATGCGCTGTGCCTTCTTCGTGTTGTAAAAATAGAGGCGGGCGGAATTACTGACAGGTGACCTTTCGTTGAATTTGTTATGAAACTTCTAAATCAATTACGCGATCTTCAGTCGTATAAAAATTTAATGGAAAAGATTCAAGCCGGAAAGACAATCTCCGGGCTTGGCTTGCCGCGTTCTGCGCGTTTGCCAATTGTCGCCGCCCTGCAAGCGGACTTGAACCGTCCCATCCTGCTCATCACCGACCGCGCCGATCATGCGCTGGCGTTGTTCGACGAACTGGATTTCTGGGTCAAGTCGCCGCGGCTGTTGTTTGCCGAACCCAACCCACTATTTTACGAAGAAGCCGCCTGGGGAGTTTCCACGCGCCGCTCGCGCTTGCAGACTCTCACCGCGCTCGCCGCATATCATTTGCCGTTCGTCAAGCCCGAAGCAATGCCGCCGATCATCGTTGCCTCGGCGCGTTCGCTGATGACTCGCACCCTTCCGCGCCGCGACTATCTCAAAGCGTGCAAAAAACTGTCAGTAAGCCAGACCATCCAACCCGAAGCCCTGATCCGCGAGTGGGGGAGGATCGGCTACCAGCGTGTGAACACTGTCCTCGAGCCCGGTCAATTCTCGCATCGCGGCGGTCTGCTCGATATCTGGCCGCCCACAGAATCGAATCCCGCGCGCCTCGATTTCTTCGGCGATGAAATTGAAACCATTCGCCAGTTCGATCCCGCTTCGCAACGCACGATTGAAAAACTCGAAAACATTCTCATCACACCTGCGCGCGAATTTTTACAACCCGAAGGCGACACATCCGAAAACCTCAGCGAATTTCATATTCCGCTTTTGCATTCGCAGCCCGCGTCACTGCTCGATTATCTTCCGCATCAATCGCTGGTGTTGATGGATGACATCAGCCTCGTGGAAACGATGGCAAATGAGATCGAAGAGCAGGCGGTGAAATTTAGAAATGAAAGCATCGCCGAAGGCACGCTTGCCGATTCGTTTCCTGTGCCGTATGTGCCGTGGTCTGATTTGAGCGACGATATTCACCACATGCCCTCGTTGGAGTTGGGGCATTCAACCGAATTGACCGAAAGCGAAGTGAGCATCAACCTCGCTTCGTGCTTCGGCCACGACGAACGTTTTGGCGGCAGGCTCAAACCGTTCATTGATTATCTCGCGGGCATTCTCGAAAAAGGCGATGAAGTGCTCATCGCTTCGCGCCAGACTCCGCGCCTGCGCGAGTTGTGGGACGAGCATTACCCGAACTCGGCGCCATCCAATCTTGAATTCATCGAAGCGTCACTCACGGAAGGTTTTACTCTTCAAACTACTCATCTGCTCTCTATTCATCTAATCACTGATTCTGAAATTTTTGGATGGGAACGCCCCCAGCCGCGCATTCGACAAAAGCAGGTTGCCGAGACTCCCGAATCGATCTATGCGGATTTGCAGACAGGCGACTTTGTCGTGCATGTGGATCATGGCATCGGACGCTTCACGGGTCTGATTCACCGACAGCTGGACGGCCACGAAAGAGAATTCCTCACCGTTGAATATGACCGCGGCGACATTCTCTACGTCCCCGTCCACCAGGCAGATCGACTCACGCGTTACATCGGCGCGGAAGGCGGCGTCCCTTCGCTCGATCATCTCGGCGGGCAGGCCTGGCACGAGACGAAATCGCGGGTGAAGGAGGCGGTTCAACGGGTTGCAGAGGATTTGCTCGATTTGTACGCGCGCCGCCAGGTGGTGGAAGGGTTTGCCTTCAACGAAGATTCTCAATGGCAGAAGGAATTGGAAGACAGTTTTCCCTACGTGGAAACCGACGATCAAAAACGCGCCCTCGTCGAGATCAAACGCGACATGGAGCATCCCCGCCCGATGGATCGCCTGTTGTGCGGTGACGTGGGCTACGGTAAAACGGAGGTCGCTTTACGCGCCGCGTTCAAGGCGGTGATGAGCGGCAAGCAGGTTGCCGTGCTTGTGCCGACAACGGTGTTGGCGCAACAGCATTTCGAGACGTTTTTGCAAAGGCTGGCGGCATTTCCTGTCACAGTGGAGATGCTTTCACGTTTCCGCACCCACCGCGAACAGACGGAGATTTTGTACAAACTCGCCCTCGGCGAAGTGGACATTGTCATCGGCACGCATCGCTTAATCTCCGCCGATGTGGAATTCAAGGATTTGGGTCTGGTGGTGATTGACGAGGAACAGCGTTTCGGCGTTACGCACAAGGAGCATCTCAAGAAACTTCGCACCGAAGTGGATGTGCTGACTCTCACGGCCACGCCGATTCCGCGCACGCTTTACATGGCGCTGACCGGCGTGCGCGATATTTCCAACCTGAACACGCCGCCCGAAGAACGCCTGCCGATTGTCACGCATGTGGGGCCGTATTCGCCGCGTCTGGTTCGCCAGGCCATTCTGCGCGAACTCGAGCGCGGCGGACAGATATTCTTCGTCCACAACCGCGTGAATTCGATTGACGCGATCAAGGTACATCTCAACAAACTCGTCCCCGAAGCGCGCGTGGATATTGGTCACGGCCAGATGAACGAAAACCAACTGGCGAGCGTGATGCACCGCTTCACGATGGGCGAGATTGACATTTTGCTATCCACCACCATCATCGAATCGGGGTTGGATATTCCCAATGCCAACACGCTGATTGTGGATCGCGCCGATACGTTTGGTCTTGCCCAGTTGTATCAACTGCGCGGACGGGTGGGACGCGGAGCGATGCGGGCGTATTCCTACTTTTTCCGTCACAACAAGATGTCGCCCACGCAGGAAGGCCAGCAGAGACTCGAAGTCATTGCCGAGAATACCCAACTCGGCGCGGGTTATTCCATTGCCATGCGTGACCTTGAAATTCGCGGCGCAGGCGAATTGCTCGGCACACGCCAGCACGGATACATTCAATCGGTCGGCTTTCACTTGTACACGAGAATGCTTGCCGATGCAGTGAGAAGATTGCGCCTATTAATGAAAGATAATCTTGATGTGGATGTTTCATTCATCCCTCATCCTTCATCTTTTATCCTTCCTTTATCCATGCCTGTGAATGTGGATCTCCCCCTCGCCGTCGGCATTCCCAGCGATTACATCACCGATCAGGATCTGCGCCTGCGGCTGTATCGCCGCATCGCGGATTTGCGCGACGAAACCGAATTGGATGCGCTTGGTTCC
Source organism: Chloroflexota bacterium (assembly GCA_037440205.1). GTDB lineage: Bacteria > Chloroflexota > Anaerolineae > Anaerolineales > Villigracilaceae > Villigracilis. Next base: position 5,243 of record JBBIUO010000130.1, on the reverse strand, counting down.
GAATTCCGCGACCGCTTTGGCCTGCTCCCCGAAATGGTGCAGAATCTGCTCTATCAGATGCGGGTCAAACTCCGCGCGGAGAAGGCGGGACTGTCTTCGGTGAGTTGGGAAGCGGGGCAGATCCTGCTCAAATATCCCGCACCAGTTGAAGGGTCAGATGAGAAGCGTTTGCCTGATTTAGGAAATGGCGTGAGGGGAGGCAAGTCCTCGTATTGGGTGACGCTGTCCAAGGATGAAATCTGGACGGTGAAGTTGTTGGATGTGTTGGGGAAGTTGGTGAGTGTGTAGAGCGGGATATTATCCTGCTCTACTTTAGTTACTGAAAATTCACGCACTTCAAATCATCTTTTAGATTTTGAATGGCTTCATCGCGCTGTTGCGATGCGGGAGCACTTTGCATGAGTCTATCCAACGCACTGCACAGGCTTGGCTCCAACCCCGCAGTGATTCGCTTCGCGGATTTGGTCAGCGCTTTGACCTGCTCCCAATCTTCGAGATGACCGTAGCCTTCGATGAACGGGATGATCTCGAAGCCGTTATCCGCGCGTTCGCCGATGGCTTGCGATTCTTCCCAAAGGCGCACGATTTCATCCCATTGATTGAATTGCCGGGCGAGATCGGCTTTCTCGAAGTAGTAGCACCATGTCTCTGTATTTTGTTTTCCGTAGATTCGTTCGGGCGGGTTTCCTTCACCTTGTTGGATCAGATTGATATCCGATCCCGCGCTGAGTTGGCGCATGTCTGTGCTGACAAGGCGCAGGTTGGTATCTTCGGGGCTGAGAACCCAAAGACATCTCTGCATTTCGGGGTTGAAGGTGAACAGGATCATCTTGTTGCTGTTCCCTTTGAAATCCATCGTCAGTTTGCTGTCTTCGAGCGGGACGCCTGCCAGAAAATCCTTCACGTTTGGATTGGTGTAGTAAAACGGAAAATACCAGTAGGGCGGTGTCTGCACATCGCCGGGTTGATAGGTGGTGATGATCGAATAAGCGACCGAGTATCCGCCCATGTAGCCGAGGATTTCCTCGTCGGTGACCAGCGCCGCGTCTGCTTCGATTTTCGGCGCGCGCCAGATGAGTTGCTGGGCAAAACGTTCCTGCTTTTCCCAGGAATAGGCGAAATCCTTTTCGTTTGTCAAATGCATGGAAATTGCCAGCGCAACACATGCTGAGATGACTGCAATTTTTTTTCTGCTGTCAATCAGGCGGTCGATCAGCACGGCGAGAATCAATGCCGCGCCGAGCGTCGAGCCGATTCCAAACCGCGAACCCGCGAATTGATTCTTGTGGGTGACGATATCCTGTCCAATCAACCAGATGGGAGCCATGCCAAAGAGAAGCAGGAGCAGGCCGAGGGTCAGGGGTTGAGCGAGCCAGTTTTTGTGTTCCTCTTTGTCCGCAAGTTGATTCAAATGGATGAACACAGCGATGAATGTGAAAATCGAAACGGTGATTACGAACCAACTGAAAATGGAACTGAATGCGAATAACTCAGGCACGAGAGTCCGATACCAGCTTGTGAACGCGATGATGACCGAGTCCTGCAAGGCGGTGCGGATCAGATAGGCAATCGTCGGCAATGGCTTGCTGAACAATGCGAACAACACTTCGGGCGAGTTGCGGTCGCCGATGGGCGGCGGCACGTACAGAAACATGCGCCAGATCACATACGCCGCGAGCGCGCCGAGATACGGAATCCATTGTTTGACGGTTGTTTTAATGCGCTCTCGGATTGGCAGATCGAGTGAACTCAAAATCCAGTAAAGGATCAACGGGCGCGCCATCACCATGCCCACAAAATATTCGCTCGTAAAAAGATGAACCGCTTCGAGCAATACCGCCAGCGCGGTAAGCGGAATGCGGTATTTCGACTCGATCACATTCCGCGCCATGATCCACAGGCTCGCGGAAAAAAACAAAAATCCCGCCCAATACAAAATCGAATTGACAGCGTACGGCTGAATCAAAAAAAACGGATGAATGATAAAAAGGTAAATTGCAAACGTCGCCTGCTTTTTGTGAGTCGGCCAGATGCGCCGAAGCAGATACCACAAAAACGTCGCCGTGAGCCAGCGGAAAATCACCGCCGCCAGATGCCACGCAATCGGCTTGAACCCCAGCAGGTTGAACATGAAAATATACAGCCATGCCGCATTCGGTCGGCTGTCGTAATACAGTTCCTGCGTCAGGTTGGGGATGCCCTTGTTGAACGCATAAAAAATGTAAGGCCAGTCGTCCTGATAAAAACCGAGTCGATTCGCAAGCAGACCAAAGCCGATGAATGCAATGACAAGAAACGCAAGCGGTGTAAATTTTTCCTGACTCAAAATGCGCTGTAACGTGGATTGGATTCTTTTCATGTTGGCGTGATTATACTTTCACTCCCGCTTCAAACCTGACCGTGAACCTGCTCCCGGTTCACTGGTTTTTCCTCCGCCTTTGCAGTAAAATAGAACACACGTTCCCCTAATCTCCAATTACCAATCCCCCAAACCATGGACTTCAAACTAACTGCTCCCTTCATTCCCATGGGCGACCAGCCCGAAGCCATCCGCGGACTTGTGGACGGCGTGCGCAACGGCATGAAACACCAGGTCTTGCTCGGAGCCACGGGCACAGGCAAAAGCCTCGGGTACGATGAGTATCTGTACTGCATAAAAGAGAAAGATGGCGTCCAGCAGACTCTCCTTATGAAGATGGGACAAATTCTCGATGACCTGTTCGAGAAGAATCCCGCGCTTGTACGCCGCACTGCCGACACCGAAATCCTGGACGCCCATCGCCTTTCGGAACGATATTATTCATTTTCATTCGACCCTGTAACGGGAGAAGCCTCCCTTCGGCAGGTAAGCGCCTTCACCCGCCATGCCGCGCCTGATGAAATGTTCCGCGTTGGAACAGCCTGCGGCAGGTATGCGATTATGACGGGCGACCATAATCTATGGGTGTTACGAAATGGAAGTTTGCAGTTAATCAATACGGCGGACGTTGCTGTTGATGATTTCCTTGCGGTTCCTGAAGCATTGACATCAGGTGACCCTGTAACGGAACTTGATGCGCTTCAAGTTCTGGATGGAACCCGCCTCTTTGTGGAAGCCAAAGATGCAATTTTGGAATATGCAGACTCCGAAGAGAACAGGACTCTTTTCTACAAAACATTGTCGAGTAATGGAATCATTGCACCGACCGCTAAATTAAGTTCAATTCGCAATGGATATCGCGGCAGGGGAATTGAAGTGCGTACATTCCTCAACTTGCTGGAAGAAACAGCCGACTTGAGCGGTGAATATGATCCTTTTCAGGCAACTGTTGGAGGAAAAAAGACCGACAATCGCCTCCCGGCTCGTATTGTTCTGACCCCCGAATTTTTGAAACTGGTTGGATATTATATTGCCGAGGGGAACGCCCAGTCAGGCTACATCATTCTCGCAAATCAAAATCCCGAAGTTCGCGCCAATATTGAAGCATCGCTTGAACAGTTGGGTATTCCCTTTTTTGTGCGCCCCTCATCCGATTATCAAGTTTCTTCCACAGCGCTGACTAAATTGCTCAAGCGGCTTTGTGGGTCGAAGGCTGATGGAAAGAAACTTCCCGATTTTGCGCTCCAACTTTCCTTGAAAGACCTGGGTATTCTCCTGCAAGCATATTTTGACGGCGATGGGACGGTGGGACGGGCAAGCGATATTTCCGCGACGACGGCAAGTGAGCGGCTGGCCTCCGACCTCGCGTATGCCCTGTCTCGTTTTGGAATTTGGGCGCGAATTTCCCGCCGCTGGAAGCGCGCAACCAATTCAAGCCATGCTGGCGGTTGGTATTACTTCATCGTTATTTCCGGTCAGGCCGACTTGAAACGCTTTTACGAGCATATTAATTTTTTGATGCCTGAAAAGCGACAGCGATTGGAAGCCCAATTGGGGAAACCTGAAAACTCAAATGTCGATATCGTCCCCGTGGATGGCGGTATCCTCCGTGAATTAAGAATGGCAAAAGGCTGGACGGTGTTGCAACTTGCCCAAAAAGTTGGGGTATCCCGCAGTTCAATTCAATCGATTGAAACAGGGAAGCGCAAGCCCCAACGTCGCACCCTGAAAGAGATTTTATCTGCTCTTCATGCCGGTTGGGAAACCATGTCGTTGGAGTGGCAGGATGCCTGGATGAGTTTGTATAAACTCTGCCATGTGCGGTGGACACCTGTTGTAAAAATGGAGCGGACAGTTTACGAGAAGCCGTACGTTTATGATTTAACCGTCCCCGGTGCGGAGACGTTCCTGGCCGGCTTCGGCGGTTTCTTTGTTCACAACACCTTTACCATCGCATCCGTCATCCAGGAATTGCAAAGACCCGCCCTCATCATGGCGCACAACAAGACTCTTGCGGCGCAGTTGTATGCCGAGTTCAAGGAATTCTTTCCCGAGAACGCGGTCTCGTATTTTGTCTCCTACTACGATTACTACCAGCCCGAGGCCTACGTCCCGCGGCATGACCTGTTCATCGAAAAGGAAACGGAGATTAACGAAGAGATCGAACGCTTGCGTCTCGCCGCCACAACCGCCTTGATCTCCCGCCGCGATGTCATCATCGTGGCTTCGGTTTCGTGCATCTACGGTTTGGGCAATCCCGAAGAATTCAACCGGGGAACTGTCTCGCTCAAAGTGGGGGAGTTGTACCGCCGCAATATGCTGCTTCGCCAGTTGATCGAATCGCAGTACCAGCGCAACGACATGGACTTGCGCACAGGCACCTTCCGCGTGCGCGGCGACACCTTGGAGATCATCCCTGCATACGAGGAAAAACTTGGATACCGCGTCACCTTTTTTGGCGACGAGGTCGAGCGCATCATGCAGTTCAGCCCCTTGACCGGCGAAGTCTTCGACGAGCCGAAAGAGATTGCCATTTACCCCGCCAAGCAATACCTGACCGCCAGCGACAAAATGAAGGAAGCCATTGCAGATATTGAATCTGAATTGGATGAGCGTTTGAAGTTCTTCAAGGAGAGCGGCAAACTGCTCGAAGCGCAGAGGATCGAACAACGCGCCCGCTACGACCTCGAAATGTTGAAAGAGGTCGGGTATTGTTCGGGAATCGAAAATTACTCGCGCCACCTTGACCACCGCGCCGCTGGCACGCATCCATGGACGTTGATTGACTTTCTGCCCAGTGATTATCTGCTGGTGATTGACGAGAGTCACATGACCGTGCCGCAGATCCGCGGCATGTACAACGGTGACCGTTCGCGCAAGGAAA
>JBBIUO010000129.1:0-10500 GCA_037440205.1 Chloroflexota bacterium | reverse complement strand
AAGTCCTGAAATCATGAGAGCCGTCCGGTATTTTTTCTCCCGCTGGCAAAACTGGCTTGGATTGTTGATCGTGCTGGCCTTTGCCGCAGTCGCCGTCGCCGCGCCTGTTCTTTCCCCTCCTGATAAAAACACGCAGGGCTCGTTCAAAAAAGTTGGCCGTTCCACAGACTCCACGCCTCGCCCGCCGAGTGAAAAAGCGCCCCTCGGCACCATTCCCGGACAGCTTGACGTTTATCACACCCTCATCTGGGGCGCGCGCGAAGCCATGCAATTTGGTTTGCTTGTGGCGGCCGGGGCTTTCATCTTTGGCTCGCTATTCGGCGCAATCGCCGGATACGCCGGGGGATTCATCAACAATCTCATGATGCGAATCGCCGATGCCTTTCTCACGTTCCCGACAGTGGCTGGCGTGGTTTTTCTGCAACAACTCGTGGCCGTAACAATTGAAGCCATGGGCGGCATTTATTGGTTCAACACAGACTATCATGGCAGGCTCGTGGATTTTCAATTCACCCCGCCGCCTTTTGCTGTTTTTTTGATGAAGGTTGACCCCATCCTCATCAGCCTGATTATTTTTTCATGGATGCCGATTGCCCGTATCGTCAATACGCTGGTCATCACGCTCAAGAACACCGAATTCATCCAGGCCACGCGCGCCCTCGGCGGAAGCCCCGCGTGGATCATTCGCCGTCATCTCATCCCAAACACCATCGGCCCTGCCGTTGTGCTGGCCGCGCGCGACGTGGGCAGTTCCGTCATCTTGCAGGCCACCATCACCTTCGTCGGTTTGGGCGGAGCCTCTGCCTGGGGCATTCTTCTATCCATTGGGCGCAACTGGGTCATCGGCCCCGGCGGAGGTTTGTTGAGTTATTGGTGGGTCTTTCTGCCGGTCACGCTTGCCATCATCTCCTTTGGCGTCGGCTGGAATTTGCTTGGCGATGGATTGAACGAGATGCTCGACCCGGCGACAACCGCCCGCGGCGCCGAGTCGCTTTTTAAACGGAACCAGAAAAAGGTGAAGAAAGAACCGCATCCCGTTATAATTCCAGCAACCGCCATGACATCGAATCCTCGAACCATTCCGCCATCCATCGAGCCGCACATTTCTGCAAACGGGTCGGCAGAGTCATCGCCGATTTTAAAATTTGCGCGCGAGGCCGTTGCAAAACAAAACATCGAACATGCCATGCATGCCTATGCCCACCTTATCAAACATCGCAGGCATTTGGATGAAGCGCGGCAGGATCTGGTTTTGATCGCGCGTCATCTTCCAGATCGAGCCGCCGTCTGGAACACGCTTGGGGATGCCCTGACTCAAAAGGGCTGGTATGATTATGCGGAGAAGGCCTACGAACAAGCCAGACGTTTGACTCAGCGACCCCCAAAATGAAATTGAGCCTGGACAACGACCGCATCATCCCCAGCCGACAACTGATTCTGCTTCGAGACAGCTCCTCCCTTTCAGCGGAGTTGAATCTGCCCTGCTATCTCGTCGGCGGATTCGCGCGCGACCTCCTGCTTGAAAAACCGATCAACGATCTCGATATCGTCGTCGAAGGGGATGCGATCAAATTCGGAAACACCCTCGTCAATCGATTCGGCGGCAACCTGACAACTCATATCAAATTTCATACCGCCATCTGGCACTTACCTGAAACTCGGAACTTGGAACTTGAAACCATTGACCTCATCACCGCACGCTCTGAAATTTACAAGAGCCCGGGAGCATTGCCAACCGTAACTCCCTCCACCATCGAAGATGATTTGCGCCGCCGCGACTTCACCATCAACGCCATGGCCATCCGCATGGACGGGGATCATTTCGGCGAATTGCTCGACCCGCTGAATGGACAAAACGATTTGAAGCAGGGCATCCTCCGCATTTTACATTCCCGCTCGTTCATTGACGACCCGACACGAATCTTCCGCGCCATTCGTTATGAATGCCGTTATGCTTTTCATCTGGAAGCATCCACACTGGAATTGATCAATTCCGAATCGCTCGACGTTTTCCGAATGCTGAGCGGGGAGCGAATCCGCCACGAATTCGATTTGATCTTCGACGAAGAAAATTCCCTGCCGATGATCCAGCGCTTGCAGGAATTGGACGCTTTCAAGCACATCCATCCGAAACTCCCGCCATTCAACCTGGAATATTCCGACTTCCTCGAAATGGACACAGAACTGGATATTCCCGCCAGCCGAACGACCATGGGCTACATACTCTGGTTAATGGACTTGAACGAAAATGAAATCATTTCCATTGCAAGACGGCTGGAATTTACATCCGAGTTGACGCATTCGGTTTGGGCGGCGTCGCAATTGAAGAAAAGCCTGCCATTTCTCGTAAATTCAAAGCCCAGTGTGTGGACGTTTGCAGTCGAGAAACTGCCCCTGCTTTCGATTTATGCGGTTTACCTTGTCACCGGCGAAAGTCCGTTGTTGAGTTATATTTCCTTTTGGCGGCATGTCAAACCGCACACCACAGGAAACGATTTGAAAGCAAGGAATATCCCGCCCGGCCCGCGATACGGTGATATCCTCACCCGGCTCCGCTCCGCATGGCTGGACGGGGAAATCACGAATAAAGAAGAGGAAAGGGAACTCCTGAATACGTTGCTATGAACCTTCAATCCTATCTTGACTTTGCCACCTCACTGGCATACCGCGCAGGGCGGATCACAATGGGCTATTACAACATCGGCATTCGCCCCGACATAAAAGAAAACAACGACCCAGTCACCGTCGCAGACCATGAAGCAGAGAAATTCATCCGCGCCGAGATCGAACAACATTATCCCGGTCATGCCATCATCGGGGAGGAGTTCGGCGCCAACACAGGAAACGGCGATACTTTCCGCTGGACAATTGACCCGATTGACGGGACAAAGTCATTTATTCGGGGCGTGCCATTTTACGGGGTTCTGATCGGTCTGGAGATCGAAGGCCAGATGCGCGTGGGCGCGGCGTACTATCCCCCACTGGATGAAATGGTCTGCGCCGCGGAAGGATTGGGTTGTTGGTGGAACGGTCGCAGGGCGCACGTATCCAATGTTGCAGAAATTTCCAAAGCCTGCGTGGTCACCACCGATTTTCAACGCCTCGCGGAAAAAGACGCCACATTGATGGAAAGGTTTGCGAAGAAAAAAGCCCTGCTCCGCACATGGGGCGACGCCTACGGGTATGCGTTGGTCTCAACCGGCCGCGCCGAGGTTTGCATGGATTCGTTTTTGGATATCTGGGATTACGGCCCGTATCCCGTACTTTTGCGCGAAGCGGGAGGATACTTTGGAACCTGGGGCGGCAGGGAAGGTCACACCCCCGGAGATGCGCTGGCTTGCAACGCCGCGCTCAAAGAGGATGTCATAAAATTGATGCAAGGAATTTAAAACACCCAGATCGCTTGCGTGTGGAGGTCATCCTATTTATAATGTCGGCATGACGGGAAATGCGGAGCGTTTGCCCTACCGACTGCGTGAGCCCTTTCTTGCAACCACAGAACTGGCTCTATTTCGGACACTGCATCAAATGGTTGGCGCAAGATATCTGATCTGCCCCAAAGTTGCATTGAACGACATCTTCTATATTGTCCGCCCTAACGAAAATGTCCACTTCTTCAACAAGTTCTTCCGCAAGCATGTGGACTTCTTGCTTTGCGACCCGAAAACATTGGCGCCCGCATTCGGGGTCGAGATCGTCCGTCCCATTGCAAAGAACGAAACGCGCGAAAGCGATAAGTTCATCGAGGACTTATTCATAGGAGCGGGTTTGCCGCTGGTGCATGTGCCATCCAGCGAAACCTACGACAAGACCGATATCATCTCGTTGTTCCAACTGGCAGTGACGAAGATCGGCGGGACAATTTCCCTGCGCCTCGACAATGCATCCGACTCCGTTCCAAACTGCCCGGTGTGTGGAAAGATGATGGTCCTGCGAATTCATCGCGATGGCCCGCGCACCGGGAGGAAATATTACGGTTGTATGGATAGTCCGCGTTGCAGTGGGGTGATTGCGATTGATTGACAAACTCCGCCCAAAATGAGCGGAGTTTGATTTTTAAAAATGCCGCGCCAGTTCGGACGCATAATTCATTCCGACGGTAGATCTGTGTTCTTCGAGCCAGTCACTCAGGCGGGTTTTACAGCGCGGAGATTCCTTTGAAACGAGCAAATTCGCCATTAAGCCATCCACTTCCTCAGGTGTCAGCATCACGTCACTGACAAAGATGCTGAGAAACTGAGCCGCAAAAAGAGCCAGCCTCGGATGAAATCGAACAAGCGGGCGTTTCCTGTCAACGGTTTGGCCGATCAGTTCCACCATTTCCTTGAACGTGAATTCATCCGGGCCAACAGCATCCCAGATGGTATTTTCCCCGCTGTACACGGCATCCACAGCCAGCGCGGCAAGGTCATCCACATAGACCGGGGAAAGCCGATACGAACCGTCACCGGGCAAACCAAACAGGGGGAATCTTCTCAAAAGCCAGGCGATGTTGTTAATGAGGATATCTTCCTTTCCGAATAACACGGTTGGACGCAGAATTGCATATCCCAGTCCGGATTCGATCACGGCTTTTTCGTTTGCGGCTTTGCCCCAAAAATACGGCAGGTGCGAATCGGGTGAAGGGTTGGTAATGCTGATATGCACGATGCGCTTCACTCCCGCCTTCACTGCGGCATCCACCAGTCTTTTTGTATTCTCGACTGCCTGCGGTTGGGTATTATTTCCCTTGTCAAAGCGGACCCAATATGTGTTGACCAGCACCTCTGCGCCGCTCAGACTTGCAACAAGTTGATCCTCATTTCCAAAGTCAAGTGGAAAAGATTTCACCCTGCCGCCAAACAGGTCAGGCCGGTTTGGGTGACCGGTCAGGGTAATGATCTCTTCACCGCGTTCGAGCAAGCGTTTTGTGATGTACTTTCCCGAATAACTAAAGGCTCCTGTCACTGCAATTTTCATTTCAACTCCTTATTTCAAAACCGACAAAATATTTTTGACATTGGAAAACCCCAAACTTTCCAGTTTGACCACCGCCCGGGTGAGACTGTCTATCGCGTCGAAGAAATCCTGCAACGCCTGAACGCGCTCGTGGACAAATTCAATCTCGCTCGCATCCCCGGCCACATCCCCCGCTTCGAGTTTTGCCAGCGTCTCCCCCACAGAGCGGAGGGCGCGGTCAAATTCGCTGTTCTGCCTTTCCTTCAAAATCGAGCGAATGGATTTGTAGAAATCATCTTCGGCTGCGTAGTAATCCTTTCGGTCGGCAAGTTTGGATGAACGATGCACCAATCCCATGCGCGCCAATGTCCGAACCTCGGTGCTGACCGCGCCTTTGGTCAGGCCGGTCGCCTGCACGATTTCATCCAACGAAAGCGGAAGCGGGGATAGATAAAGCACGGCAAAGATCGCGCCCATGCCTTTTGGGAATCCCCAAAATCGGCTGATCTGGCTCAAGCCTTCTGTAAAATCCTGTTTGAGTTGGGCAAGTTTTGTGGGCATATCTATCCTTTAGTTCATTTAGTAACTACTAAACGAACTATACAACAAAGGAGCCTTGCTGTCAAGACGAAAAAGAGACGGAATTCCGTCTCTTTTTCAAACAATTTATGGAGTTAAGGTTGGAGTCGATGTAGCTGGCACCGGTGTTCTCAGTGGCGGAATCGGGGTATAAAATCGTCGGAAGAGTTCCGCGCCCGAAATTCCAACCGCATCGTTCAAATAATCTCGTCTCTCCACTCGTAAAATGATTTGCTCCGCTTCATTCTTGATGAAGGAGAATTCCACAAGGCCTACGCTTCCCGGAATCTCATCGTCTGGCACGGCGTTGACTATCTCCAATACCTGCCACATAAAATTTCCGAAATCCGCTTCGGCGGATAAATCTGTAACAGGTACGTGGATATAAAAATCCGATGTCATCGTGCTGAAAGTGGAATGTCCGTCGGCATACACACAATCTTCCCCAAACAGACGTACATTGGCGCGAGCGTCAGGATTAATGGCGAGAACCGCATCATTGATCTTTTCCGTCAACTCAGGCGCGTCATGGTAAGCCCAGATAAAGGCGCAGCCTTCATAAGCAGGCGTATTGGTGGGAGTCTCAGTAACATCAAATTCAACTGGGCCTATCTCAAGCGACGACGTCACATCGATTACCGGCAATGGTGCAGGCCGATTTTGCAACGCAAACACCCCCGCCGCCGCAGAAACGGCAAGCACTGCAACAACCCAATTTCGGATTCTTTTCACGCTCGTTTATCTCCTCGGCCCGGGTGGATCGCGGTCACCCGGCAGGCGCGGCGGGCCGACTTCACCGGGGAAGACTCCCTCCTGCCTCGGCAGACCAAATTCCGGGTTGATGATCCGATCACCGGGGTTGAATCCAGGGTCGAAGAAAAAATCAAAGTTGGGATCACTGTTGAAGTCGTAATTCCAATCGAATCCATCGGGGAGATCAGGCAGGTTGGGAAGTTCCAGCAGGTAGTTGCGAAGATCGGGATTGCTCAACATCCACAGGCCGAGTTCCTCGAAATACATGAAACGGGGAGCATCTTCAAGTTCGCCGTTGATGAAATCGGCGGCCTGGCCTGCGGTGATCTCCAACTCTTCATCCGCATCCCTGATGGCGCAATGTCCATCGAGGCATGTGACGGTTGCCCGCTTCTGCCCGGGAGAATACGTCACGCCCATCAGGCTTCCGCGCACCGAGGCCGTTCCGGATGCGGTTTGCACATCCAGCGAGCCGCCGTTGAGCAGGATGTAAATCTGTCCGAAAAGCAGTTCGAACGTTGTTACCGGTTCGCCCTCTTCTTCGGTAACCGCCAGCACCGTGAAGGATGAATTCGGCCCCACGCGCACAATGGACGCATCGGGAAGAAGATCCACCCGCACGCGACTCGCATCGCTGGTCTCCACTCCCCCGGTTTCGTGAATGCTCATGCCATCAGAGGCGGGGATCAAAGCGACGCTGGACAGCGCGCGCGCCAGCACATCATTTTCGACTTCGGACAAAACCGCTTCACGCTCAGGGACGGCTGTTTCTGTTGCCTTGGGTTTCGCTGTGGCTGTGACAGTTTCCCCGGTCATTGTTGAGGCGGCGTTTTGGGTGGGCGCGGATTCGGGGAGAGTATTCCCAAAGGAACACGCGCCCACCACAAGGGTCAGGAAAAGAAACGCAATGGTTATTTTGTTCACACAAACACACCTGCAACGATCATGGCGCAAGGCCGTTGGCATCCATCATCAATTCGGGTAGCCGCCGTTATCGTTGCCGCCATCATCATCTTCGTCATCGTTGTTATTGTTATTGTCATTGTTATTATCGTTGCTGTTGGTATTGCCGTCGGGGTAGTCGTTCGGGTCAGGCAGAGGACTCATGAAATCGGGGAGTTCCGGAATCTCAGCCAGCCATTCCTCGATTTCACTGCTGTCGATCAGGAAGGGTTCGACAGGCGGAAAGTTGCCCTCGATGTATGTGGCCTCGCCCGCGACCAGTTCCACAGTCTCCCCTTTCGCATTTTTCAGGGAACAATGACCTTCGAGGCAGGAGGCCTTCAACATCTTCTTCTCGGCATCATACTCCACCCGCATCAGGCTTCCGCGCACAGAGGCAACGCCGGTCGGAGTCTCCACATCGAGCGAACCGCCGTTCAACAGGATGTAGATCTTCCCAAAGAGCAGTTCGATCACTGTTTTAGGCTGGCCGTTCTCTTCGACAATTGTTGGAACGGTAAACGAAGAACTTGGTCCCACGCGAACGATGGTGCCTTCAGGGAGCAGGTCGAGCCGGGCGCGGCCGGCATCACCCGTTTCCACGCCCCCGGTGGGAAGGATGCTCACGCCAACAGCCGCAGGCTCGAACTCCTTGGAGGAAACGATGCTCGCCATGACTTCATTTTCAATTTGGGAAAGCACCGCTTCACGTTCCGGCGCTGATGTTTCTGTGGGGACGGGCTTCGTTGCGGCAGGTTGTTCCACCGCCGGTCCCACCTGGGATGGCTCGTCGGTGGCAGTGGGCGGTTCGGTCGGCGATACCGCAGGTGAGCACGCCCCCAAAAGCAGTATCAAAAGCAAAAGAGTAACAGTCAGTTTTTTCATAAGATGATCCTTTCTTCATTTCTGCCGTAACCGGCATTATATTACCTTTTCAACATATCGGCCGCGGCGGCGGCCATGAGCGCCGCTCCATGGATCAGCGCCCGTTCATCGAAATCGAATTTGGGATGATGGTGGCCGTAATCAAGATGCTGCGCGTGATTGTTCGAGCCGATGAAAAAATAACAGCCATCCACCTTTTCCTGCATGAACGCCATGTCCTCCGCCCCCATGGTGAGGTAGGGCGAGCTGTCGTGATCCAGGCCGGGGAGCACGCGCCTCGCAGTCTCCTGCACTTTGGCGGCGACATCATCCGCGTTGATCAGCGCCGGGGTGAGTTGCTTGACGTTCATTTCCACACTGCATCCCATGGCCGCGGCAACGCCTTTCACGATCTCGTCAAATCGTTTCAACACTTTGATTCTCACCTGCGGGTCAAAGGTGCGGATCGTCCCTTCCATCGTCACATCCGGCGGGATGACATTGAACGCCGTGCCGCCGTTTACAACCGTAAAACTGACAACCGCCGTTTCCAGCGGGCCGACATTGCGCGAGACGATGGATTGTGAAGCGGAGATGATCTGCGCCGCGCACACCACCGGGTCAATGGTTTGATTCGGGATGGCTCCATGCCCGCCCCTGCCAATAACCTTGATCTTGAACTCCTCCGCGCCCGCCATCACCGGCCCGCTGGCAACATGAATCCAGCCAAGCGGTTTTTCATTCCAAAGATGAAGCGAGAGGGTCATGTCAACTTTCGGATTCTCCAGCACGCCGTCCCGCATCATCATTTCCGCGCCGCCAATCTCCTCCCCATTATTTCCCTCCTCCGATGGCTGAAAACAAAATTTGATCGTTCCCGCCAATTCACTTTTTTGCGCATTCAACATCTTCGCCACGGTCAACCCAATGGCAGTGTGACCGTCGTGCCCGCAGGCGTGCATCACGCCGTCGCTTTGCGAAGCATATTCCGCGCCCGTCTCTTCGTGAATGGGAAGCGCATCCATGTCAAAACGCAGGAGTAACGTGGGGCCGGGGTTCGCGCCTTCGAGCAATCCCATCACGCCGGTTTTTCCAACACCTTTGGTCACTTCGAGACCGAGCGCTTCCAATTCCTTCGCCACGATGCCGCTCGTGCGAATTTCCCGAAAACCAAGTTCGGGGTGCATGTGAAGGTCACGGCGCGTGGATTGGGTGTAGGGAAACAAAGAACTGGCTTCGTTGATGAAATCGGTCATACGGCTCCTTTTTGGTAAAGCGAATTTTATTCCAAACTCGGACGGAAAAAAGACCCATCCCCTGAAATCGCTACCTTTGGGGGATGGGATGCGCGATGCTCGAATTATTGTGGATGACCCTCGCCGCTTCAACCCGACCTGCAAACTGCTCCCGGTATTCGTTGACTTTGATCTCAGGGTTGGGAGGAAGAAAAAAAAACTGGTAGTGGTATAGAAGTAAGTGATGTAGCGCAAGATAGTATCTTGCGCTACGGACAAAATCACTTCAATTTGCCCATTACCAAAAAATTAACCGTACTTCACGACCCGAAATTTCTCTTCGTATCGCGGATTTTCCTCGGTGCTGTCTTCCGTGCGGCGGGACTTAAATCGCTCGATCAAAGCCTTTGGATCCTGCACCTGGGATTTATGTTCGAGAATCGCCTGCATTTTGATATCCCAGGTGTCGGTGACATCAATCGTTGTATTCGGCTGGTTGGTCAACGAGCACCACACTTCCTTTGGCATGTGCGGCTCGAATCCCTGCGCGAGCAGATCAGGAAAATAGACGAGATTGCCGGCGGCGGGAAAAACGGCATCCAAAACGATCTGTCCGCAGGCGCGATGATCGGGGTGATTGATTCCGTAGGTGGCAAATAATGTCTGCGGGTCGCAGGTGACGAGGATGTCGGGCTTGTGGCGGCGAATCTCGCGGACAATGTCACGGCGCAGATCAAGGCTTGGGATGAGGTACCCGTCCGGCAGGTCGAGAAAATGAACCGCGCTTGCGCCGATCACCTTCGCGGCGTTGTTTTGTTCCACGTGCCGAAGTCCGCATAATTTTTCGGGCGTCATCTCTGGATGTGTGGCGGGATTGAATCCCTTGTCGCCGCAAGTCATGAGAATATAGGTTATCTGATGGCCTGCGCGCGCCCAGCGAGCAAGCGCCCCGCCGCAAAAAAACTCCGGGTCGTCGGGGTGGGCCAGAGTTATGAGAATGTTTTTGGGGGATGTCCAATTTTCAGGTTGCAGAGTCATGATGCCACGGATTACGAATTTAGTTTTTCTTCGCCTTGCCGCAGGTGCAACCGCCGCCTTCGTGACGATCACATGGCGCCTGGGATTTTCTTCGCAGGGCCTCGAGTTCATCCCATGGTTCGACTTCTTCGCGGGCGAAGGTCATTTGCTG
>JBBIUO010000128.1:6760-10540 GCA_037440205.1 Chloroflexota bacterium | reverse complement strand
TTGGTGATGTTCACTTCCATGTACTCGCCGATGTAATCCTTGCCGTTTTCCACAACGACCATCGTGCCGTCGTCCATGTAGCCGACCCCCTGCCCGGGCTCTTTGCCTTCCTGCATGATGCGCAGGGTTTCGCCGGGCAGAACCACCGATTTGACGGCGTTCGCCAGTTCGTTGATGTTGAGCACGGTCACGCCCTGCAATTCGGCGACGCGGTTGAGGTTGTAATCGTTCGTCAGCACCGGGCTCTTGAGTTGTTTGCCGAGCACGATGAGTTTATCGTCCACTTCACGCACGCCTTCCACGTTGATATCCGAGATGCGGACGAGCACGTTGGGAAGTTTTTGCAGTTCGGCCAGCACTTCCATGCCGCGGCGTCCACGCTGACGGCGCATTCCATCCGGGGAGTCTGCTATATATTGCAACTCGTTCAGCACAAAGCGCGGAATGAGAAGCGTGCCGGGCAGAAATCCCGTTTTGGCGATGTCGGCCACACGCCCGTCAATGATGACGCTGGTATCGAGCAGGATGTTGCGATTGAGATTGGTCCACGAGGAAGAACCACCGCCCTCACTGCGTCCACTTAATGCGCTGAGCAGTCCCATAATATCGCCCTGGCGCATCGTAAAAAGAGAAATGCCCAGATAGGAAAAAACAAGCACCCCGATGAAGGGCAGGATCTGGCCGAACGGCTCCGGCAGGAGTGAAAGCGGAAAACCCAGCAGGGCCGCGATCAACAGGCCGACGATCAGCCCGGTCAGCGCCGCAAACAGACTCTCCGCCGCAAGCCTGCCAAGCAGGGAGCGAATATAACGCGCCGGTCGGGTGGTGAAATATGGGGTGAGGATGATCCCCGCCAGTGCGCCTACCACAGTAGAGAGGGTTGTGGTTACAATGGGATCGGTTTCGGGATTGGCTTTCGTAAAATTAAATCCCCACAAACCTCCCCCGATTGCAAGCACGAACATGGCAATAATACGAAGAATAAATTCGAAACTCATGAATAACTCCTTTGAAATGAAAAGAAAAGATAATGAGAGATAATAGCACGGGTGGCACCGACCGTCAATCGTGGAAGCCCGCTTTCATATATTATTGTTATAATCCTGGAAAATACCATGGCCATTGACCGTTTTGGACGAAATATCCACTACCTGCGCATCAGCCTCACCGACCACTGCAACCTGCGTTGCGTGTATTGCATGCCCGAGGACATGACCTTCCGCCCCAACGCGGACCTGATGCAGGACGACGAGATTTTGACCTTCGTCCGCCTGTTTGCCAGCCTCGGCTTCGACAAAATTCGATTGACCGGCGGCGAGCCGACCGTCCGCGCCAACATCGTGGACATCGTGCGGGGCATTACTTCCACCAAAGGCATCCGCTCCGTTTCCATGACGACGAACGGGCTTCTGCTCAGGAAACTGGCTCAACCTCTGGCAGACGCCGGTCTCCAGCGCGTCAACGTCAGCATTGACACCCTCAACCCCGACAAATTCAAACGCCTCACCCGCTGGGGCAAAGTGGAGGAGGTTTGGGATGGCATCCTCGCCGCCGAAAAGGCGGGGCTTACCCCGGTCAAACTCAACGCGGTGGTGGTTAAAGGATACAACGAAGAAGATGTCGTTGACCTTGCCGCTCTTACAATTGACCATCCCTGGCAGATGCGTTTCATCGAAATGATGCCCTTCGGCGGCGCAACCGACCTGCAAATCAACCAGGTCATCACGATGGCGCAAATCCAGCAGACCATCGAATCCGAGTTCGGAAAACTGGAACCCGCCAACGACGGCAAACTCGATGGCGAGGCGCGCGTCTTTCACATTCGCGGCGCAAAAGGCGACATCGGTTTTATCTCATCGGTCACACATCCGTTTTGTTCCGCCTGCACCCGCGCCCGCCTCACCTCCGACGGCAAATTACGCCTGTGCCTCTTGCGCGAAAAAGAAGTGGACCTGCTCACGCCCATGCGCGCCGGCGCGTCCCTTGAAGAATTACGCAGACTCCTCCTCGATGGAGTCTGGGAAAAACCCTGGGGTCATGGCCTCGCAGATGGAGTCATTCCGCTGAACCGGGTGATGAGCGAAATTGGAGGATAACTCTGAACATCATCAAAGCCATCCTGTTCGACCTCGACGGCACGCTTCGTCATCACCTCCCCTCCGGCGGGGAGGTTTTTGTGGAATACGTTCGCAGTCTCGGCCTCCGCATTTCGGAGGATGAAAAAATCCGCGCCGACCGCTGGGATCATTTTTATTTTGCCAACTCGCTTGAAATTCAAATGGACGGCGAAACCTTCAAGGACAACAACACCGGCTTCTGGGTCAATTTTGCAAAGCGGCGGCTGGTGGCGCTGGGACTTCCATCCGCCACGGCCATTGAACTTGCCCCGAAAATTTCGGCATACATGGAAGAATCGCACAAGCCCGAAGTGTACGTGCCGCAGGAGGCCCGCGCATTGCTGGCTTCCCTGAAAGAAGACGGCTACACCCTCGGCATGGTATCCAACCGTGATAAGCCGTTTCGCGAAGAACTGGAGGAATTGAAACTGGGCGGTTATTTCAAATTCTCGCTTGCCGGCGGCGAAGTGAATTCCTACAAGCCCGATAAAGTCATTTTCGAAAAAGCGCTGGAAATGGCCGGGACATCCGCCGCTGAAACGATGTACGTCGGCGACAATTATTTTGCAGACGCCATCGGCTCGCTTCGCGCCAACCTGACGCCTGTTCTCTACGACCCAAACAGTCTCTTCCCCGAAGCAGGGTGCGCGGTCATCAAATCGTTTAGTGAACTTCCCCCCTTGTTGAAATAACAAGCCTGTTCCACGCTCAATACCGCGAATCTCCAAACGTTCGCGGTATTCGCGTTAAAATGGATCAACCCTGTACCGCAAAATTCATTTTGCGCATGTTTTGAAGCAAAGTCACCGCTCGCAAGATAATGAAGTTTAACAAAATAATACCGTAACCGCGCGTAGTTGGCGTTCTCTAACGCCAACAGGCGCGTAAGAGAACGCGCCCTACGCGGACATTATGGCAATAATTTGTAAAAGACTATAATCTTGCGGTACAAAAAAGGAGATCAATCATGGCCTGGGAACGAAAACTCATTCGCACAGTGCGCGTCCGCAATTCACAAAAGACCGGGGTGCTTGCCCGCCTGCTCGCCGCCATCGCCGGGGCGGGCGGAAGCACCGGCAGTATCCTGCTGTTGACCGAAACCTCGCAAAACGTGGTGCGCGACATCACCATCAGCGCCGAGGATGAAGCCAGCCTCGAAAGAATCCTGGAAGTCATGCGGAACAACGAAGGCACCCGTGTCATCGAAGTGCGCGACGAAGTGCTGGAACTTCACCAAAAGGGAAAGATCGCCATCCGCTCGCGCTACCCCATCGAATCGCTGACCACGCTTCGGCGTGTGTACACCCCCGGCGTGGCCGAGGTCTGCCGCAAGATCGCCAAGGACCCATCCCTCGCGCGGTTGTACACCAGCACCAGCCACATGGTCGCCATTGTCACAGATGGAACAGCGGTGCTTGGGCTTGGAGATATTGGCCCGCTCGCCGGAATGCCCGTGATGGAAGGCAAAGCCATGTTGATGGAAACGCTCGTGGGTCTTTCCGGGATTCCCATTTTATTGAACACAAAAAATACCGATGAGATCGTCGCCGCGGTGGCCGCAATCTCCCCGACCTTTGCCGCCATTCAACTCGAAGATATTTCCGCACCGCGATGTTTTGAAATCGAAGAAAGATTACAGGCGATGCTCGATATTCCTGTTTTG
>JBBIUO010000128.1:265-6691 GCA_037440205.1 Chloroflexota bacterium | reverse complement strand
CGAAACAGGCACCGACTTGAAGGAGGCTGTCATCGGGCAGATCGGGCTTGGGGCGGCCGGCCATGCCATCGGTCAAATGATGATGCGCTTGACCGGGAATCCAGTGTACGGCGCAGATTTAAATCCCGATGCGTTGGATCGATTCGAAAAAGCCGGGGGCAAAAAATCCAATTTGAAAGAAATCATGGAGAAATGCGACATCGTCATTGCCACCACCGGCGCGCCGAATCTCATCAAGCCCGAAATGGTGCGCAAGGGACAGATCATCCTTGCCCTCTCGAACCCGAACCCGGAGATTGACCCCGAGGTGGCGATGGAACGCGGCGCGATTTTTGCGGCGGATGGAAAATCGGTGAACAACGTGCTGGGATTCCCCGGCATCTTTCGCGGCGCGGTGGATGCGAACGCCCCGCGCATCACGCAGGAGATGTTGTTTGCCGCCGCGCAGACCATCGCCGAAATGACGCCGCCCGGAGAACTCGTCCCCAGCCCGCTGGATAAAAAAGTACATCGCGCCGTGGCGCGCGCCGTCGCGGAGACCGCCATCAAGCAAGGCATCGCCCGCGCGGATTATGTTCCGTATGTGGAAGAATGAAAAGGGTAGACAAGAAAACACGTAGACACGGCGGCGAGTCATGCGCCTGTCTACGTGTTTGCGTTTTGCGTATTTGCGTTTTGCCTGTCTACATGGCTGCCTGTTTACGTTTCTACTTTATTCACTTCTTCCCATTCTTCAACGCCTCTTTCAAGGTCACACCCAATCGCGTAATCCCTTCGCGGATGTTTTCCGGGCTGGAGAATGAAAAATTGAGACGCATCGTGTTCGCGCCGCCGCCGTTGGGATGAAATGCCGTGCCGGGCACGAACGCCACCTTGCGTTCGATGGCAACCTTCAGCACTTCCGCCGCATCCACATTTTCCGGTAACATGCCCCATAGGAACATGCCTCCATGCGGATGAGTCCAGCGCACGCCGGAGGGAAACATCTCTTCCATCATTTCGAGCATCACATCGCGCCGCTCCTTGTACGTGGCGCGGATCACCTTCACGTGTTCGTCCAAAAATCCGCCTTTGGCAACTTCATACGCCACATGCTGGTTGAATGACGAGGTGTGCAAATCGGCGGCCTGCTTCGTCATCACCAACCGGCGGATCACCTGTGTCGGCGCGATCACCCACGCGAGGCGCAATCCCGGCGCGAGCAATTTCGAGAATGTACTGAGGTAGATCACATTGCCGGTGTATTCGCCGTTGTCTTCGTTGCGATAGCGGCTGTCGAGAGTCACAACCGAGGGGATGTGATCGCCGTCGTAGCGCAACTGGCCGTAGGGATCGTCCTCCACGATCGGCACGCCGTATTGGTCGGCCAGCAAGACCAGCCGCTTGCGTCGTTCGAGACTCATCGTGGAGCCGGAGGGGTTCTGGAAATTTGGAAGCACATAAATGAACTTCGGTCCGATACGAAGCGCCTCCTCCAGATGATCCACGATCATGCCATCCTCGTCCGAAGGTACGGAAATATATTGCGCGCCGTAGGCATTCCACGCTTGCAACGCGCCCAGGTACGTGGGCGACTCCACCACAATATAATCGCCGCGATTGATGAACAGCCTCCCGATAAAATCCAGCGCCTGCTGGGAACCGGAGGTAATCATAATATTTTCAGCCGAGACCCTTACATTGAAACGTGCGTTGTGGCGCGCGATCATCTCGCGCAGGGGCAGGTATCCCTCTGTGGTGCTGTATTGCAAAGCCTGCGCGCCGTGATCGGTCAGCACCTGATTGCAGGCCTCCTGAAACTCCTTCACCGGAAAAACTTCGGGGGCGGGAAGTCCCCCCGCAAAAGAAATAATATCGGGCTGTTCGGTCAGTTTCAACAGTTCGCGAATGACCGAACTTCCCATTTTTTGTGTACGGTGGGCGTAACGATACTCCCAGGGTGTCTGCATTTTTTCTCCTTGGTTATGGAATAAAAAAGCCTGACAGGTATGTGTGTACCCATCAGGCTGGCTGACTTAAGGCATAAACATGCCTGATAAATCCAGGGCCGTAATCAGCTTCATTGCACTCCTATCTTAACCACTTTTGGGCAGGACTGCAAGCGTCTTAAGTAAGTTTTAAGTGGGATGCCTGTATGACAAATTTCCTGCCACGATCGCCTCGACGGAAACCCGCGTGTACGAATCCAGCGGAAGATGAAGAGCCGCTTCCAACTTAACCCAGGCATGGTCCTGCGCCTCATTGTTGAGTCTCACTTCGAGAGAATCCGTTTTGCAGGCGAAATCGAAGAAGATGAAATGCCGCCGCTTCCAAAACGACGAATCGTAGATGAACTGCTGAAAATTGACGAACTTCAGGTCGTACACATCCAGCCCGGTCTCCTCCTTAGCCTCGCGGATGGCCGCCTCCTCCAGCCGCTCGCCCAACTCCACATGCCCGCCGGGGACGACATACTTGCCCGGCCACTTATGGCTTCTCAACAAAAGCAGTTCACCCGCCGGGTTGAAGATAAAAACACCCACTGTCGGTTCGGGATAAACCTGTTCATCCATGCCGCCTCCGTACATCCGCTATCCGTTTCAAAATCCGCTACCCTACCCAAACACCGCGATCACCATCACACCCGCAAATACAATCGCCGCCCCCACCACGCGGACGCCGCCCATCTGCTCCTTCAAAAACCGCCAGCCGAGGAAGGCCCCGATCACCGCGCTCACCTCGCGGATCGCGCCCGAATAACTGAGCGGCGCAAAGGTGTAGGCGAACAACGCCAGCATATAAGCCACCAGTCCCAGCAGGCCGCCAAGCAGGAGGTAGTTGCGGTTCTTCCTCCAAACCCGAAGGAAGGACTCCCATCCATAGTGGTAGGTCAGGTAAGGGGTCGTCACGAACGGGACCATCACGAACATGGACAGTCCATACGGCAAAGCCGGGCCGCTCTTTACCGCCTTCCCATCAATGAAGGTGTACATCGAAATCACCAACGCCACCGTCAATGCTGTGGCAATCCCCTTCCAATGCAATTTCTCGCCGCGGCTTTGCAACAGCGTGGTCGCGCCGATGACCATCATGCCAATCGTAATCATGGCGAGACCGACGTATCCGCCTGCCGTCAATTTTTCGTGCAGGAAGATCGCCGTCCACAACACCAGCAAAGCGGGAGCCGCTCCGCGCGCGATGGGATACACCAGCGAGAAATCATGGTCTGTGTAGGCGATGCACAACAGGATGAAATAAATCGCCTCCAAAATCATGCTGATGACGGCGAACAGCCACATATCCTTCGGCGGCAGTCCCGAATAGAACATCACCCCAAGTGCAAGGATTCCGCTCAGAATCGTCTGCCAGCCCATGGCAACATATTTTTCTTCGGCGCTCTTGAGCAAAAAATTCCACACCGCGTGCATGGAGGCGGAAAAGAAAAGCAAAACAAGCGCAAGGATCGGCATGGATTTACCTCAGGAATTCGATCAGGTTTTGATTCACCGCATCGGCTTCATCGTGCTGAACCCAATGTGTGGCTTTCTCGAAAAGCACAACTTTCCCATCGTCGCACAATGCGATGGATGGCTTGACCATCTCGTGGCTCAGCGCCACATCCTGTTTCCCCCACAACATCAACGTTGGGACAGTCACCCGCCGCGCCAGGGTTTTCCGTCCAAACGCATACCGCAATCCGTACCGCATCGCCGCGCGATACCAGTTCAGCATTCCCGTCAACGCACCGGGTTGTGACCAGGCTTTTTTATATTCCGCCAAATCCTGCAAAGTGAATGTACTCTTGCGCCCCGAACCCACCAGCATCCGTTTCATGTTGCGGAAATCGTTTCGGCTCAATATCCACTCCACGAATAGCGGAATCTGAAAGAAGAACACGTACCAGGATTTTTTCCGCTGGGCGGAATTGCGCAGGATGAAATCCACCATCACATCGGGATGCGGCACGTTGAGGATGACGAGTCTTTTCAAACGGTTTGGATGATTCAGCGCCACCGTCCATGCGACGACCGCGCCCCAATCATGCCCAACGAGAAAAGCCCTCTCGATTCCAAAATGGTCGAGCAAGCCAATGACATCTTCAGCAAGGACATCCACATCATAGGAGGAGATTCCCTTCGGCTTGTCGGAAAGATTGTATCCGCGCTGATCCGGCACAATGACTCGATACCCCGCTTCCACCAAAGCCGGTATCTGCTTTCTCCATCCGTAATGAAATTCGGGAAACCCGTGCAATAAAATGACCGGCGTCCCATTCTCTGGGCCGCCGGTCATTACATGCAGGGTGATGTGATTGGTTTTGATGAATTGGCTTTGCATTCCGCGAGTATAACGGAAAATCACCAATCGTCATCGTCATCTTCAATTTCGTAAAGCCCCATCTCCTCGCTGATTTTTCCCTTGCGCTTTTTGGGACTGATGATCTCACGAATTTTTCCGGAGTCGCGGGCGGTTTCATTGATAAACTCAACCAATTCTTCCAGGTCGGTAAAAGCCTTGTGAATGAGGTTGCCGGTTTCAAGTTCAAAGGTGATTTCAAACTGGCTTATCTTGATATTTTTGGGCAGGGGTTTCAACAGTTCATCCAGCGCATTTTGGACGAGTCGTTTTCCCTTGACCCTCTCACCAGTTTCCAATTGCCTGTCGAACGATAACCAGATTTTCGCAAGTTTATATAGATCGCCATTGTTTCGCATTTTCGTTATGAAATCGTCGAATTTTTCAACATGCTGTTCCGGGAAACGATGCCGTATCTCTTTGGCGTCGAGCACGAAGGTTTCCTCACCCAAATACTGGTCAAGAGCGGGTTGAAGGGACCGGTAGATTTCATCGTCTGTCGCAACGAGTATCATATCAATCCCACCGCCTTCTTTCTTCAGCAATACTCTCACGCCTTCATTCCAATATCCCGCCAAAACTGCCGCCGCGCCGCGAACAGTCGGGTAGTTCCTTCTAACTTCGCGCAACTGGAGAATCCAGGCGCCTTTATCGTTCCAATGGCGGCCATCCTTCAGCCATTTTGTTTCCAGCAAAGCAATTGGATCATCGGAATCGGCAAAGGCTATTACCGTGTCAAGTTGGCGCTTGACACCGCCCGGCATGTCCAACGTCAGCAGTTTTTTGCCCTGTTCCGGGTTAAGAATTACAAACTCGGGATGATTCTTTTTCAAATAGTGTTTGATGAATCTGAAAACAACTTCCTCAAATGCATCGCCAATTACCTGGCCTATGTGACTTACCCTTCCGTGCTGGTTTGCGTTGGACATATCCACCTCATTTTTTCAAGATGACAATTCCCTCCCGCAGGGGCACGGAATGTCTTTGGGGATTTTCTTTCCACTTGTCGCCGCGGGCGCGAAGCACTTCAATTTCATAAGACTTGAACCCTGCACACAAACCTATGTCGCCAATGAGCTTATCTGTCGGGACATGAACGCCATAGGGGGCGGAGTCTCCCAGCACAAACAGGGCATGAGTATCAGGCTTTAACACCCGATATACATCCTTGATAATTTGATAGATGTCATTGAAGTACCCCGACACCATCAAATCGTAACTCTTTTTTCCGCCTTTTGTTTTCCGAATGGATGACAATTTTTCCACGCACTCACTTACAAAGCGGGAAACCGCAGGGCATTCTCTTGTAAAAGCGTCAAGGACCTCATAACGTTCATCAGAACGATTAATCTGCGTGGTTGCAGATGTCATCAACTGGGTCCGTATTTTCTCGCTGATTTCGCCCCAGGATTTGGCCTGTCCCCAAAAATAGAGTTCCAACCGCGTTCTATCGGCATAATCGAAATTATTCAGGTAGGGCGGGGAGGTAAAAACATGGTCAACGCTTTCATCCTGAATGGTTTGTTTGGTGTTTCTCGAATCGCCGTTCACAAGATTATGCCGTGTATCCTTATATCTATCTCTGGAAATCAATTTGATTTTTTTTAGATCACCCATCATCTGTCTGGCAAGGATGGAAAACTCCGATAAGACATCCTTGTCCACGGACGTGACCTTCTTTTTGTTCGGCGCAATGTACGGCCAGCCGGTGGCGGCAACAGACACATTTCTCAACAATGCTGTTGTCACAGCAAAAAAGAAGTCCTGAACATCGCCCTGTTTCAGGTTTTCAAAAATCAGTTCCCTCAGTGCCCACAAATCGTAAATTGTCCTGTTCTCATAGCATTTCATGATCAGGTCGGGGAACTCTGATTCCAGGCTTTTCTTTTGCAAAGCGGATGATTTTTTTTGTATTTTTTCTTCAACCAACTCGATGAAATCCAAAAGTTTTTCCTGGCTGACATCCCAGTTCATTTTCGTTTGCGCGATCCTGAAAACAAAAGGGTGGGCCTCTGTTCCAACGGAATGTATGCCAAGTGTTTTGGCTGTGACATTTGTGGTACCTGACCCCATGAATGGATCATAGATAGT
>JBBIUO010000128.1:0-231 GCA_037440205.1 Chloroflexota bacterium | reverse complement strand
ATTGAATGCTCAACCGCCCTGTAGGAAAAGCCTGCCGGGTAGGTAAACCATCTATGCACGGGCGCGCGAAGACTGTCTTTAAATGTGCCCCATTCCGATGCTTGATTGGTATTTTTTACTTCGACGGTTTTTTCGTAAAACGAAAGAGCCAATTGAGTGGTCATGTTGTCAATTTTACCCCACTTAAAATCAAAATCTCCGAGCCGCAAACTCGGAGATTGTTTTCATCCA
>JBBIUO010000127.1:8337-10573 GCA_037440205.1 Chloroflexota bacterium | reverse complement strand
CGTGCTCGTCTTTGTACTTCTCGGTCAGCGAGGACTGATCCAGGAATTCGCGTCTCCTAAAACCAGTAACGGGCCACCGACATGCAAATCACAGACAGAATCAGCGAATACGCGCTGATGGGGCCGACAATGCGCAGGCGCTTTTGAGCCGCCTGGATTTGACCCATCTGCTCGTCTGTTGGCTTGCCTTGAATTTCCGATCCGATTTTTACCAGCTTGTTGGTATTCGTTCCGATCTGCATCCCGAAGATGAACCCGATGAATCCCAGCACGCCGCCGATCCCGAAGACAACGCCGGCGCCCGACGATTGCCATGCCGAAGTGAACCCATTCGAGTCGATCCAATACAGCCCGGCGCCCGCTACAACCGTTATGCCGGCCATGGCCGAAATTACCGTCACAAGGCGGCGTTGCCTGACCAGATACCCCATAAATCTTTGACCGGCATCCGCAGTGGCGGCGACCGTTGGACTGATGAAAAAACCTATCATCATCGCGCTTCCAAACCAGAAAGCGCCGCTGACAACGTGAAGAAAACGAAGAACAATGGTGAGGTAGTGCATGACAAATCTCCTTATGAATTTGGTTTACTTATAACGAAAACTTGTTTTCGGCTATTTCAAAGCCTCTTCAAAGAAATCGCCGATGATGACAGCCATCTTTTCCACCGTATGTGGACCAGACAAAGCATACTGGCAATGGGTTGCTCCCTCTGCCTGCAAGTATGTGGCGGAAACGCCTTGAGCGGTCAACGCATCCGCCAGGATACGAGCCTCATTTTGCCAATGAACATCTTTTGACGCGATCAACAAAAACGGCGGGTCATCGGCTCGCGCAAAGGATGCGCAGGCAGTGTAATGGTCATTTTCAGCGGAAGGTCCCCATCTGTGCAGTAATGGACATCGAAATACGAACGCGCCCATTCCACAACGCGCGGCTCGGGCAGTGGTGTAAGAAAACCGGGTGTCGGGCTGGGAGGTACAACAGTGGGAACAGAAGTTGAAGTGGGAGTTGGAAGCGTCACCGCAGGATTGCATGACGACAAGAGGATTGCGATGAGTGAAAATACTGCAAGCATCTGCAAACTTGGGTATCTCAATCCATTTCGTTCAACAGTCAATTTGCAGGGACGCCGGTATTCATTCATGGCTTTTGCCTTCTACGTCAGGATCGCAAATACGAGTAAATGTATCCGATTACCTGCACAGTATACGACAGATGACATTCAAAAACAACTGTCCTTTCCAATTTAGATATTCCCGGTCAGGCAAAAGGGTGATTTCAAGACTCGTGATAATATCTGCCTGCATGAAATTATGATTGACAAGGAGTCTCCCGATGAAAGAATTCCGAAACCCCAAAGACATCCACAAACCGCTTGGCAGTTATTCCCATCAAATCGAGATCACAGGAAACGAGCGCATGCTCATTCTTTCCGGTCAGGTTGGCATGAGGGAGGATGGCACGGTGCCTGATGATCCCATCAAGCAGATTGACGTTGCCCTCGAAAACATCTTTCGCAATCTTCGAGCCGCGAACATGGACGTGAAAGACCTCGTCAAACTCACGTATTATTTGGTGGGCGACATTGACACGACAAAGCGGCGTGAATTGACGGCGTCGAAGTTACAGGGGCATCAACCTTGCAGCACGCTGTTGTATGCAGCCGCGCTGGCTAGTCCTGTGTATCGGGTCGAGATTGATGCGTGGGCGTCTCGTGCGAACTGAGCAGGACTTCCTTTTCAAACAGCACCCGCATCCCATTATCAGTGACCTGCTTCGTCCCTTCATCGAGCGGGGTGCGCGCCCATTCGCGGGTTGTGAATCCATATTCGATCTCGAGCCCGCTCTCGTACCAGACTCGAAGCGACGTGAGCATTCCGTATTCTTCGATTTGTTGCGCAATGGCGATCCCGAATACTTTCACCCATTCAAAGTCCGCAAGGTATTTTTGCGGATCATCGGCGATGATCACCAGGTCCACGTCGGAAGTTTCGGTGGCCGTATTTCTGGCGTACGAGCCGACCAGCGCAACCGCCTGAATGTCGGCCCGTATGGATGACCAACGCATGAAATCCTCAATAAAATCGTACGATCGTATGAGTCTGTTCATCTTCCCTCACACTGATTTCAATTTGCCTGAGGCCATTATATAATATTTGCATGACACTTTACATTGGTTGTCCCATCTGGGCATTCAAGGGGTGGGTTGGCAACTTCTACCCGAAAGGCACAA
>JBBIUO010000127.1:0-8323 GCA_037440205.1 Chloroflexota bacterium | reverse complement strand
CCCTGGGCCTTGATGATCCCTTGCATGCTCATGGTGCCGGCGGCAAAGATGATCAGGTCGTGGATCGAGCAGACGCCGGAGACGTTCCGCTTCTGCCCGAAGATTCCAAAAGCGATCAGCCACAACGGGAAGCTGGCAGATTATGTGGATCGCGCCCTGCAATTCGTCGAAGTCATGCGCCCACTCGCTTCGCGGCTTGGACCGTTGTTCCTGCAACTGCCGCCCGGTTATTCCCGCATCTGGTGGAAGTCCGTCATTTGGATTGGTTCGATTCACCGCACCGCGAATCGTTGAATCAATTGCTTGCCGGTCACAACATGGCGCGGGTGGTGATCGATACCCGTCCGATTCGGAATCTGGCGGGGGATAAATCCATCGAGGGCAGTGTTTATGAAAGCCTGCTCGAAGCAAGGGAACGCAAACCGGATGTACCGGTGTTCGACGAACAGACCACAGACTTTACCTTCCTGCGATACATCGGCCACCCGGAGTTGAGTCAAAACAATGCCTGGGCGGAGGAATGGGTTAATCGGATCAGCGACCAGTTGTCGGCGGGGGGCGAAGCGTTCGTCTTTTGTCATTCGCCCGATAACCTGATCGCCCCTCATCTTTGCCGGGAATTCCATCGGCGGATTTCAGAGAAGGTCAATCTCCCTCCCCTGCCGTGGGATGGGATCGGGCAGGAAATTCCGCAACAGCCCAGTTTATTTTGAAAAAACAAACAGGTTTCCAGGGACTTTGCCTGAAAGCCTGTTTCGTCTCTATTCGATTGTCGAAGGCAAATCGTTGTTAGTTCGGGTGGATCAGCATGACGGGGATGTGCGAGTGGCGCACCACGCGGTCGGCCACACTGCCCATGAGCCAGCGCTGAATGCCGGAGCGCCCGTGCGTGGACATGGCAATGACGTCGGCGTGGACCTCATCGGCGACCTTCAGGATCATTTCGGGAATTGGGCCTTCGCGTATGAGGCTGGTGACCTTTGCGCCCTCCTCCTTCAATCTGGCTTCTTCCTTTTCGAGATATTTTTCAGTCTCGATCTCGGTGTCTTCGATGATCTTGTTTGCCAGGGCCGGGGTGCGCGCAAGATAATCAATGCTTGGGACCATCGGCACGCTTAGAAGGACGATTTCCGCGTTCTCCGATTTTGCCAGGGCCTGCGCATGGGGCAGTACCGCCTCCGCCAGGGATGAGCCATCCAATGGAACCAGAATTTTCTTATACATGGTACATCTCCTTTTTCTGGAAAATCTTTTGAATAAGCTCAACTTTACAATAGCACGAAACGGGGTCGGGTTTCAAGTGTCAACCGGCACGTTTTTATCCCATCTTCTCCACCCATTGGGCGCGCCAGGCCGGCGCGTCGAATGATTCAGGCCAGAACTCAACCTGCTTCCAGATTTTGCCGTCGCGGATGGTTGAAAAGGTGATGGCGCGATCGTGCCTTGCGCCATCGGTGACGGAGATATCGGTCACAACTTCTTCGTCATTTGCGACGATGGCGTTGACAATGAATCTCCATTTGCCTTCAGCAGGATAGGCACTATTGATCTTTGCGAAGTTTTCCCTTCCGCGAATACGCTCGCCCGATTGCGGCCATTCAAGGGTGAAATCGTCGTGCAGGAGTTGGGCGGCCGCGTAAAAATCGTTGGTGCCCATCGTCTGCCAGAATTTCTCCAAAACCGTTTTGCTGTCCATGGCGGCCTCTGCTAATTTTCGATTTTCTTTCGTTTTACATCCAGAATGGCAATCTTCGTTGAATGATTGAATGGCGCGGGGTCGGTGATTGGGACGCTGGCTGTTTGATATCCAACGAAATCCTGCGGCACGGGAATCAACTCGCGGATGCCTAGGCAGCCGTCTTTGCATAAGTCTTCGAGTGTTTGCATGTAATCACGCCCGCTGAGAAAGACGGCATTGTTGATGGCGATGAGACAGCCGCCGTCGTTAATGAGCGGACGAACCTTGTTGATGAGCCGCGCGCTCTCGTGGATCAAATCCACTTTGCCATGTGCTGTGGTGGAGAAGAACGGCGGGTCCATGACGACGCAATCGAAAAACCGCCTTGTGCTTTTGAATCTGGCAACGGCGGGGAAAAAGTCGGCGGTGATGAAATCTTTTTTCGAGATGGGGAAACCGTTGAGGGAATGGGAATCCTTTGCGAGATTCAGAAACTGACGGTTGCGATCTGTCTGAACTACGAGGCTGGCCCCTCCCGCCACAGCCGCCACTCCCAGACTGCCTGTGTAGGCAAAGGTATTCAACACGGATTTGCCGCGCATGTTTTCGATGAGCCATTTCCGCAGGTTGCGTGTGTCGAGGTAGAAACTCGCGTCGCTGTTCATGGTCAGATCGAGGGCGTACCAGATGCCGTGCTCTTTTATTTTTCGGTCGGGCTTTTCACCGAACAAAAGTCTGCCACGTTTTTCCTCCTGCGTTTTTCCGTTGCGCGTTTTGACGATCCCTGCGCGGAGCCAGTTAAGCGATGCGTTCAAAAATTGACCTGCCTCCCGCACAAGCAGATTGCCTTGCTCAGGGTCATCGGCGTAATTGTGAATAATTGCAGTTGCCGCGTAAATATCAATGGCAAGGTCGGGGCAACCCTCGGTAAATCCGTTGAAGAGGCGAAATGCGGATTCGTGGTTGGAATCAATTAACAGGGCGCGGGAAGCGAGAGCGGTTTCGAGCAGAGGGACGAGCGGTGTCGCAATCATTGGTGGTGACGGCGATTATATCCGACGGGGATTGCATCCCAGCAAGAGAGTGGCTAAAGGGTGGGCTTTAATCTTCTTAGCCACAGAGACCACAGAGGACTCAGAGTTTTTTCTCAGAAAACTCTGTGATCTCTGTGGCTAAGCCCACGACATTAGCCACTCTTCCAACAAAATGATTTTCATCCTCTTGACAGTGCAATCCGGCGGGAGTAAAAACAAACCGACTGGTCGGTTTTTATTATGCAACAGCGAAGCGAAGAAACCCGTTCGAATATCATCGCATCGGCGGTAAAGTTATTTTCCACGCGCGGGTACAACACCGCGAGTGTGGACGAGATTTGCGCGGATGCGGGGGTCAGCAAGGGCGCGTTCTATCATCACTTTGAAAGCAAGCAGGCGCTCTTTCTGGCGTTGCTCGATCTCTGGCTGAAGACCATTGACAACGCCATCGAAGCGTCGAAGGATAAAACCGTCCCTGAAACCTTCATGCAGATCACCGAAGCCTTTCCCTACATTTTTGAAACCGCCGGCGAAGGACTGCCGATGTTCCTGGAGTTCTGGCTTCAGGCCAGCCGCGATGAAAAAATATGGCAGGCAAGCGTCGAGCCATATCGCCGCTATCACAGATATTTCGCCACGCTCATCAAAAAGGGCGTGGACGAAGGTTCGTTTGTGGAGGTGAATCCCGAACTGACATCGCGCATGATCATCTCCACGGCGATGGGCTTGCTGTTGCAAAGCCTGCTCGATCCGAAAGGCGCGAAATGGGAAAAGGTGGCGCGCGACAGCACGAATCTGCTGGTCAATAGTTTGTTGAAGAAATAAGGCTCTACCGTTTTTAACGGGAATCTTTTTCTTAACCACAAAGGAGACAAAGGGTCACGACACTTGCGCCGCGCGCCAGTGCGGTGAGGGAAAAAGCCAAAAACCATCCTTTGTGACCCTTTGTGATCCTTCGTGGTAAGGGTTTTCCCGCCAGAAATGGAAGAGTCAGAAATAACCAAAGAGGAGCAACCATGAAAATCGTAACAGATTGCGCGGCGGATATGCCGAACGAAGAACTTGAGAAGTTGGGAATCATTCAAGCCCCGCTTTTCATTCAATTCCCCGAAGGCGAGGTGAACTCGGCAGACATTTCTGCCGACGACTTCTACAACCGTCTCGAAGCGATGAGGCCGCAAATCCCCACCACGGCCCAGCCGTCGGCAGGGATTTTTGCGGATTTGTATCGCAAACTGTCGGAGGTGGAAAAGAACATTTTCTCCATCCACGTTTCATCGGGTTTGAGCGGCACGATCAACTCGGCGCGCGATGGCGGGGATCAGGTCAAGGCGGATGCAAATGTCAGTTTTTGGGACACACTCACCCTCTCCGGCGGGGAACGCTTTCAAGTGATGGCGGCGGCGCTGGCGAATAAAGCGGGCTGGGCCATGAATGCCATCCAGGAACGGTTGACCAAAATCCGCGAGAAGACCGAAGTGGTTTATACGCTTGATACGCTGGAATATCTCGCGCGCGGCGGGCGCATCGGACGAGTGAAAGCCATCGCGGGCGCATTGCTCAACCTCAAGCCTGTCATCCGCGTGGATACCGACGGAAAATACAGCACCGTCAAAACCGAGCGGACGATCAACAAGTCACTGGCGGCGATTGCAGAGCACCTGCTGGAAAAATATGGCAATACCCCGTTGTGGGTCACGGTTTTGCACGGGCGCTTCGCCGAAAAAGCCGAGGCGCTTTCGAAGGAGTTTCAGGAAAAACTCAACATCGCCAGGATGGAAGTGATGCGCATCTCGCCTGTGCTGGGCGTGCATACCGGCCCGGGCATCGTCGGCGCGGCGGTGGTGCCGATGGAGTTGATGGGAGATTTAGCGGAGTAGAAAACAGGCGGAAGGTCACTTGCCACGCGCAAGGGTTTGTGTCAGAATAAATCGGCACAAACCCTTGTTTCGTTTTGCGGGCGGAGGGACCTTATGGAAGGGATCGTCAATCCCTATATTGCGGGGGCGCCGGTCACCGAACAACGCATGTTCTTTGGCCGCGACGATGTTTTTAATTGGATCCAAAACAGCCTGACCGGCCAATACGCCGATCACATTCTCGTCATCCACGGCCAGCGGCGTGTGGGGAAAACGTCCGTGTTTAAGCAACTGGGAAACCGCCTGCCGCAAAAATACCTGCCGGTGTTTTTCGATCTGCAGGGACGCACGCACACCACGCTGGATCGTTTTTTATGGGGGCTGGCGCGCGAGATCGTGCGCGTGCTCAAGCAGGATCGCGGCATTGACTTCCCCCTGCCCGACAAACAAGCCTTCGCCGCCGATATTGAATACTTCGAGCACCGCTTCCTGCCGGACCTGAAACCTGCCCTTGGTGCCACGACGCTTTTACTCACCTTCGACGAATTCGACAATCTCGAAGAAAGCGAGATCAGGGAGGAACTTGCGCGCCCATTGATTGATTACCTGCGAAGATTGATAGGCGGCGGGGAGATCAATTTTATTTTTTCCATCGGCTCCTCCGGGCGCAGACTTGAAAACATGCAGGCGGCCTATACCGAATTTTTCAAAACCGCGTTGTACAAAAAGATCAGTTTTCTTGATAAAGAACAAACGCGCAGGCTCATCGTGCGCCCGGTCGAGAATGTCATCGAGTACGATGCGCGCGCCATCGCGCGCATTTATCAAATCGCGGGCGGGCATCCATACTCAGTACTTCACGAAAGCGCGTAATTGGCGTTCTCTAACGCCTAATTTGCGCCAGAGAGCGCAAACTACGCGAGGTTTTCGTGATCTACTGATACTTTACCCAACTCACCTGCCATGAACTTTTGCAAAATGCCAGCAAACCGATTCGCGCACAATCAAGGAGGCGGACGTTGAATCTGTACTGGATGATATCGTGGAGCGCGGCACAGTCAACCTGAAATTCGTCTGGGATGAAGCCTCCGACATCGAGAAATGGAGTCTGGCCGCGCTGGCGCAACTGGATCAAGCGGACCACCGCGCCCTGGCCGACTTTCTGCGTAAACAACGCGTCCGCTTCAGCGAATCAGACCTGACCTCGGGCCTGCTCCACCTGCGGGAGAAGGATGTCCTCACCCCCGATAATCGTTTCGTCATTCACCTGCTGAGATTGTGGCTTCAAAAGAACCGTCCCATCGAGCAGGTGCGCGAAGAATTGACCGAGGTCAACCCCATTGCAAATCGTTACATCGAAATCGGCATGGAGTTCAAGGATGCGGGCGTCTATGACAAGGCCATCGAAAGTTTTCAGGAGGCGCTGGAAATCGCGAAAGACAATATCCAGGCGCAGGTCAACATCGCCCTGACCTACATGGATCAAAAAATTTACGACAAAGCCGTGGTCGAATTTGAAAAGGCTTTGACAATGGACGGCGAAGATGTGTCTGCGCGCGCAGGTTTGTGCGAGGCTCATCTTGCGTTGGGCGATGCGGCCATGCAAAGAAATCGTCCGAAGGATGCCATTCTTTCGTATCAACGAGTGCTTGCCATTAACGCGGAACACACCGAAGCGCGCGGGCGTATGGCGGAGTTGAGTCGTCAACGAGCGGAGAAAGCCCTGACAGATGGAAAGGACGAGGAAGCCCTGTCTGCGTTTGCGGAGGCGCTTAAGTTTACGCCGGAGGATCCTGTCCTTACTGCGCGCCTGGAACAGGTTCGGGCGGAGAAAAAAGCCAAAGTATTGGCCGCCCTGCTTTCGAGGTCAGAAAAAGAAGCGGGGGCGAAAAACTGGCAGGGTGCAATCAAGCCGCTGGAGGAGGCGTCACTGCTCGCGCCGGAAGATTCGTCAATCCAAAATAAATTGAACGAAATCAGGGCCGCGCAGGAGCAATCTCGTTTGGAATCCCTGCTCGCCAAAGCGGATGCGGCAGTGCGCTCAGAGTGTTGGAACGAGGCAATCGAAGCGTTGACCGCTGTTCTATCCGCGGCGAGAGCCTGAAACCAAAAATCGAAACGTTGAGCGCGCAGGACAAAATTGACCTGTTCGATCTGGAAGAACTATTCGAGACCATACAAGATAAAGGCATGACGACCGTGCTGATGATGGACGAGTTCGAATACGTCACACAGAACCCAAATTTCAAGAGCGATTTCTTCGGCGGGTTGCGCGCGCTTGCCATCCATCATGGCGTGGCGCTTCTGTCTGCCACCCGCCGCGAGTTGGTGGATTTGTGCCATTCGGATGAAATCAAGGGATCGCCCTTCTTCAACATCTTCGCCAATGTCGTCTTGCGGCCTTTCTCGACGACGGACGCCGCGTCTCTCATTAACCGATACTTGTCCAGCCTCGATCAACATTTCCTCCCCGAAGAAAAGGACTTCATCCTGCGGCTCGGCGGCGGCCAGCCGTTCTTTCTGCAAATCGCGGGACATTATCTTGTGGAAGGCAAAACCCAGGGACTAGCAGAACGTCCCCTCTTCGAGCGTGTTGCCGCAGACTTTGCCCTGCAAGCCGACCCGCATTTTAGCCATCAGTGGAATCATTGCAGTGAAAGCGAGGAAACCACCCTGCTGGGCATCCTGGCATTACAGCGAGAACAACCCGCTCAAAAATCTGCGCCGCACATCGAGCGACTGCAAAAGATGAATCCGCGCGCCCGCCTGGATGTGGTCACGCTGGGAAAGCGCGGTTT
This sequence comes from Chloroflexota bacterium, assembly GCA_037440205.1. GTDB lineage: Bacteria > Chloroflexota > Anaerolineae > Anaerolineales > Villigracilaceae > Villigracilis. The sequence continues at coordinate 954 of JBBIUO010000127.1, read as the reverse complement.
GATCGTGGAAGCCGATGAAAGGTTTTCACTCTTCTCCCCCGGCCTCGAACGCTGGATATTGAATGAGATCATGACCAGCCCCGGCGAGGAAGAAACACCCGCCAGTGTGGAGAAATGGCTGGGCAGCGGCAAGCATGAAAAAACAGAATCGAGAAAAGGCCTTCTGCCGAAGATCAAGAAAAAATACTGGCAGGTTGTGAGCGGCGTTCTTTCCGAGATCGCTTTTGATTTGACGGACTCGTGATTTACGATTTACGATTTTGGATTTACGATTGCGCTGGTGCAAGGATGTCGTTGCGAGCGAAGCGAAGCAACCCTCAAATTGGAGAGAAAAGCCTGTAACAGGAGATTGCTTCGTCGGGTCTCGGTACGCCCGCCAGGAACACGCGGGCTACTCGACCCTCCTCGCAACGACATTATTTGTATCTTCTTGCCTTCTCGATCCTCTCCCCCAGCGGCGGGTGGGAATGGAATAGGAAGACGGCCCATTTTTCGGGGTCCACTTCGCCGAGGTTTTGATTCGCCAATCTGGTAAATGCAGAGGCGAAGGCTTCGCTTTTCCCGGTGGATTGCAGGGCGTAATCGTCGGCCATGGATTCGCGCCAGCGGGAGAGGGCGTTATCGAGCGGCATGGTGATCAGGCCATACGCGCCGAAGATGAGTTCCAGCGCGGGGAAGGCGGCAATGTCGGCGGGGGAGGTGAAGGAGAAAAAACTCACAGCGGAGTCCAATGCCAGTGATGCAATGAACAGGCTGAGGGTCGTCATGACCGCGCCAAAGATGATGAAGAGCGGGATGTCCCTGTGAACGTGATGTCCCAGTTCGTGTGCGAGGATCGTCTCCACTTCATCCATCGTAAATTCATGGATGAGCGTATCGCCAAGCACAATGCGGCGCGTGTTGCCAATTCCGGTCAGCGCGGCGTTGGCGGCCTTCGTGCGTTTGGACATGTCG